>JBGTDH010000337.1:0-3653 GCA_041748435.1 Pirellulales bacterium | reverse complement strand
GTTCTTCCGCGATTGGCGCGAAGAGCGAGTCAGCGGGCGATTCGGGCTGGGTTATCAGCTTCCCTTCCGCCCCGATCTGAGCATCACCACCGGGTTGCGGCTCGAGGAAGTCCAGATCAGCGAGCCGCGCGTGCCGACGCCGCCGGAGCTGGCCGAAGTGGTGGGCCACAACACAGTCGTCGGTCTCAAAGTCGGCCTGATGCACGACACGCGCGACAGCCCGTTCTTGCCGACCGAAGGGTTCATGACCAACTACGAGTTCGAGCAGGTCATGGGCTCGTTCAGCTATCCGCGCTTCACAGCCGAGGCTAGCCGCTACTTCACGCTGCACCAGCACCCCGACGGCTCGGGCCGGCACGTGTTCAAGATCGGCGGCGAATTCGGCATCAGCGGCGAGGACACGCCGATCTACGACCACTTCTTCGCGGGCGGCTTCAACACGCTGCGCGGGTTCCGCTTCCGCGGGGCTTCACCGCGAAATCTGGGGGTAGTGGTCGGCGGTGAACTTCAGTTGCTGGGCACGGCGGAATACATGTTCCCGATCACGGCAGACGACATGCTTCGCGGGGTCGTGTTCACTGACTTTGGCACGGTGGAGCGCGAGATCGAGATCAACAGCGACAATTTCCGCATGGCGCCCGGCTTCGGTCTGCGGATCACCGTCCCCGCGCTCGGTCCCGCGCCCCTGGCGTTCGACTTCGCGTTCCCGATCCTCGAAGCCGACGGCGACGAGAACCAGGTGTTCGCGTTCTTCGTGGGGATCAATCGGTAGCGCACAATGTAGTAGGCACACTCCGTGTGCCGTATTTCCGCACACGGAGTGTGCGGACTACATTTGGCCGGCACAAGGCCGGCAGCTATGGCGCGATTCTGCCCGGCCATAGCCAATGGCCGCCGTAATACCCTTGATGCGTGATCGTGTGCCCGCGTGGTGCTACGCCGAACCAGCCGTATGCGTAGGGCTGGCCCACGGTAGGCTTCGCCCTTCCGCCGGCGGTCTGCCGCAGGATCAAGTATTGCGGCTGTGGTGAAGCGTCGTAGAGGACGCGACCTAACTGCGCCGATTGGATGCTCTTCGGTTGGGGGTGAATCGTCATCTCTTCCGCGTTCGCGCCGTGAAGGACGATTGCCAACATCCCACTGCACCACAAGGCTCTTTGAATCATGGTCGCTGCTGTGGATCGGTGTGAAGACGATTGACCGCTCAATCTCGTTATTCGGCCATCCGCCACGTGCACTACCAGCCAAAGTACGGCCCGTATCTGCCTGGGGGTTGGAACATCAAACCGTTACCCCATTGAGGGAGACCGTAGCCGTAATAGGGCATCTGCCCACCATGGGCGCCATAGCCAAACCAAGGAGGGTACAGGCCATAGGCAGAACCAGGATCCACATAGCCAAAAGAGGGAGGATACTGACCGTTCACGGCGCCAGATCCCGGGTAGCCATAGCGGAGGGCAAATCCTGAATCGGAACTGAACAGATCACGATTTTCCCATCCGCCGCCGTAACCATGGGGCGCGTACGGTCCATTGCCGTATCCCTGGCGCCCATATGGCCCATTGCCATAGCCATGCGGCGCATACGGTCCATTGCCATTGCCATGGGGCGTATACGGGCCGTTTCCATAGTCTTGTGGCCCAAAGGGACGGCGAGCGTTCGAGCCGCGATCGCCGTACACGCCCGGTCTGCTTCGATAATCGCGGGTTGCATTGAACTCGCGCGTTAGACCGAAAACCTCCACCGAGAGGTGAGGCCATTGATCCCAATCCGCCGGCCAACCGACGTCGTCGGTCGGAGGTGGAGTCCGGCCCGCCTCATACAGCGGTCCAAAGCGCCGTGAACCGTAGGTCGCGAGTGCTTCACGCCCGTCCGGTGAACTCTTAACCACGGCCGGATCGCGATCAGGAAGTACAGTAGGCGCAGGCTCGCCACCTGTACTCTGGCTGCGACCGACACGATCAGTTGCGGCCAGGACGAGAACCAAGGCCGCACAGACAACGATGCTGCGAATCACAGATGCCTCGCATGACGCAAATTTCGACTAGCGCCATACTAGGCAGCCGTAAATGTCACGGTCAAGCAATCACCAGTAAAAGCTCGCTCCAATCCGCGGCGCGGAATAGCCGAAACCACGGTATCCCGTGTAATAGGGAGCGTAATACCCACGGTAGTAAGGCCGGTAGCTCGAGTAATAGCCGCCGTAATAGGGCCGGTAGTAAGACCGGTAGTACGGCTGAGAATAGCCGTATCGGTACGGATAGCCGTAATTCCAGCCGCGCGAATACGGCCGGTAATTAGACCGATATCCTCTTCGCCATTGGACTTCGGTGACCGGCGTGCTTGCCTGCTCGCCACTGCTGGTCAACAGCGCAGGCCTGATGGTGAGCGTCGACGAAGTGGGTGTTGAATCGCCGGATTCCGCGCGTGCTGGCCCGTTCCCAAGACCAGTCAACATAACAAGTGCCAGTCCCCCAAGGATGCTTTTGAAAAACATTGCGGCCTCCCGACTCAAAAGGTGCAAATCACGCCCCCACCAAATGCTATGCGGGCCCTAGAGATGGTCAAGAAGTCCGCAAGTGCGGAAAACACCAGGGAGCATTGTGGTGAACCGCACTATTCGCTCGCTGTCGCGAGAGGACGGCAAAGCAGTTGGTGAGGGCGGCAAGAAGAGCGGATTGACAACCACGGGCAAACGAGTTTGCCCGTGCCACCCAAAAGTTGCTACCGGACTGCCGGCGCGTCGAGTCCTGTGGCCAGTTTGCTCAATGCTTCGGTCTCGATTTGACGGACGCGCTCGCGCGTCAAACCTAGGCTCTCGCCGATCTCTTTGAGGGTCTTGGGGTCCTGTTGATCCAGGCCGAACCGCATTCGCAGCACCGTGGCCTCGCGCGCGTCCATCGTGTCGATCATCCCCATCACTTTGGTGAGGCTGTCGCTCGTGAGCAGTTCGTCCTCGGGCGAGCGCAGGTTCTCGTCCATGACCATCTCGCCCAACGACCAACCCGCGTCGGCCTGATCGGTCTGCGGCGTGGAGTTGTAGATGCGGATCGCTTTTTTGATAATCGGGAGCTTCTTTCGCGGCAGGCCGAGCACGCGGGCGATTTCTTCGGGCGTGGGAGTGCGGCCGAGCTCCTCGGTGAGTCGGGCGGTCGCGCGGCGCCACTTCGACAGCAGCTCGACCATGTAGGCCGGGATGCGGATCGTCTTGGCCGTGTTGATCAGCGCCCGCTTGATCGACTGCTTGATCCAATAGCTGGCGTAGGTGCTGAATCGCGTGCCCATCGCCGGGTCAAAACCCTCGACCGCTCGCAACAGGCCAAGGTTGCCCTCTTCGATCAGATCTTGCAGGCCGAGCCCTTTGCCGGCGTAGCCACGCGCGATATTCACAACCAGCCGCAAGTTGGCGCGGACCATCCGGTCGCGTGCGGCGACATCACCGTTTCCGATGGCGACGGCCAGATCCTGTTCATCCTTGGCGGAGAGCAGGGCCGTTTCGTTGATCTCGCGCAGGTACGTTTCCAACGGCGTCTGCACTGCGGTGGATTTGCGTCGCGTCGCTGCCATAAGTTGCCTGGATCGGAGACTTCAAAGCGGGAAAGTCTGCACAACCACAGCTATCGACGGCCGCGGCCGGCAATCTGCACCCGGCG
>JBGTDH010000336.1:0-3805 GCA_041748435.1 Pirellulales bacterium | reverse complement strand
CGCCGGCCTCGCGAGGGCGATCGATTTGCACGCGCAGCAGCTCTTTGTTGGCCTTGGCCCGCAGCGTGACCTTCGTCCCCGCGGGAAGCTGCACAAACTCCGAGACGGGGAGCTCGCGCGGCGTGTAGAGGCCCAACTCCTCGCGCACCATATAGGTGGGGAACTCGCACCACAGGCTCATGCCGGTGATGGTGGGGCTATCGACCACGTCGATCCGCAAATCTCGCAGGCGATCGTCGCCGCCCACCACGTCGAAATCCAGGGGCGTGAGCAGACCCTGGAACTTGTGCGAGAAGAGCTGATGCGGATCCCGCGTGGGATCTGCCACCCCTTCCCGCACCATGTTCTCGCGGCCGCGGGCGCCTTCGTCGGTGTGGAAACGCACCTGAACGACCTCGGGCACGAGCTTGGCCGTATCGGCCTTCACGACCAACTCCAGGTCGGCGCCGCGGGCCACCTTCACCTTGCCATCGGCGAAGCCATCGATCTCCAGCCGCGTCTTGCGCGGCCACAGCTCGTTCGAGAGCAAGAACGTTCGGCGGGACCAGATGCCCAAGGCCTCCGGGGCGCCCAACGCAAAACCGGAGACCGAGGCAGCCAACAGGCTGCCGGCCACGGCGGCACGCAGCAACGGCGCGGGATTGAAGATCTTGCCGACCGTGACTTCGGTGCTGCGGGCCAGCGCCTCGGCTCGCGCGGTGGCGAGCATCTCTTGCTCCAGCTCATCGCGCGATTCCGCACCACCCAACTCGACGGATGTCAGCAGGCTGTCTTGAAACAGCCCGTAGCGGCGTTCCAAGAGCAGGGCCATGCTGCGATCCGAGAGCGTCACGAACGCCCTCCGCAGGATCAACCGGAACAATACAAATAACAGGGCGATCGCGGTCACTGCCAGGATGCCAACTCGCACGGCCGGCGGCGGCTCTTGGGTCCAATCGATCGCCAGACTGATCCAGAACGCCAGTCCCGCCACGGCGATCAACGTCGCCAACCCCTCCAGCCAGACATACGCGCGGATTCGCCCGCGGACGCTGGCCAACAGCGTGGCAATCGCAGGATGAAGGGGGACCGGGGTACTGGGCATGGGACGCTACTTCATTCGGGGCTAGCGCTGCTGCGATCTATTCCGCCACCTCAGTGAGACGGACTCATCGACGATTGAAACGCGTCCAGAGACATGAAACCCTGGTAAGGAGCCTGCGCAGGCGCGATAAAAGCACGCGGAGCCTCAGGAATTGTCAACTCCTCTCGGACTACAATCGATTCGTCCAAGCGTATCGTCTGAACTTGCTTCTTGATCTGCTTGCCGAACGGCGATTTTACGTCGCTCAAGGCCAGTTTCTCCAACAACTCCGGGCAGGGACCACACCACACGAACAGACAAGGCAGGATTGGATCCGCCGAGGGCCCTCGGGCCGTAATCGCCGCAAAGTAACCGGCGCGATGCGATTCGTAGGCGATCACCGATTTGAGGAATTTGAGTGCGAAGGTCAACAGTATCTCATTGATGTCCTGCTTGGTATCCGCAAGGAAGCGAAGCTGGGATTCCCGAGAGAAGAGAGGCACTTCGTCGAAAAAGCCCCGATGATGGAACTGCGATAAATCGGTCAGCTTCTCTTCTTCCAGAAGTTGCCAGAGCCGGGATTCGTAGTTTTTCGTATCGTTCATAATGTCCATCCAGCCGCTTGAAGAAAAACCCTCTGCGCCTTGGTCAGCCTGGGAGACTGCTGCCCAGCCGACAGGTGCCTCCATGTGCCATCTACATTTAACGCAATAGTTCCGGCACCCGCGGCGAAGTGCGCGTGCCATTGCTCCCCAGGCAAATGCGGCGGATCAATGCGATGTATCCCCGGTGGTCCTTGTCCCTTCAAGACCGCTTGTCGGGCTTGATTTGGTGTCATTCAGGCCGTTCGTGAACTCCTTAGTATTCTACGCTAACTTGGCAAGGCGGCGGATCAGCCATTCCAGGCAGAGCAGGCCGCATATTCCGAACATCATCCACTGATTGTCCCACAGCGAGACCGGCGTGGCCGTCAACGTAATCGTTTTGCGGCGATCGGGCAGCCGCTCGATCAGGCCCGGCTGTCCCGCAGATCCGAGGGCCCGCTCGATGCCGATGAAGTACTCTCCGCCGCTGGTCTGGGCCAGCTCCGTCAGCAGGGCATCGTTGCGAGCAGGCTTCTCGCGCTCCAGGTCCGGCACCTTGACCTGAATTCTACGCGACAGCCGCTGATCGGTTGCATCGGGCAAAGGCAATTCGAGTCGGTAGCCCCCTTCTTGATAGACGTTGAACTGGCCCCCAAAGGTTCCCGCCTGACCGGGGACAGCGGCCAGATCGAGGGTGCTCAACTCGCCGCTGGGGGAGACGACCTCCAGCTTCACGCTGGGCGCGACCAGCGGTTCCAACTGGGCATCGTTCAACTGGGATCGCACCACGACGGTGTTGCCCAACAGGTAGCGGTCCCGCTCGACTAGCAGCACGCCGCGATTGCTGCCTCGCAACAGCCGGCCTTGTGTCACGTGGCGAATAAGCTTGGTGTAGAACTGCTCGAAGTAGGTCTCGTCCATCGCGCGTAGGCGATACATCTCGCCGCTGCCCAAATAGAACACCCGCCCGGAGCCGAAGAACTGCCCGGCCATGTAAATGGGCGTCCCTTCGCTGGCCGCGCGGGGATCCGAGTACGTGGCGTACAGCGTGGCCCCCGGCTTCAGCCCGCGCACGGCAAAGTAACCGTACACGCCCTTGAAGCTGCTCCAGATTTGCTGGCTGCCGGGGCCGCTATCGTCGAGCCACAGGAACTCGGCATCGCTTCCTTCGCGCGTGAACTCGACCGGCCACGGCTCCTTCGAGCCAAAGCGGCTGTCTTCCAATAGCGAGAACCGCTTGTGGAACTCCACCGGGTACAGCGTGCGAACGCGGTTCATGGCGGCCGATTGCACCCAGGCATCGGTGTGAACGGGTCCGGGCACCACGACCAGCCCGCCGGCCTGATCGCCGACCCAGCGCTCCAACAGCTCCAACTGCTGACCGGAGAGCTGCTGCCAATCGGGATCGATCGCGACGAGGCAATCATATTCGTACAGATCCTCCCTCGTCTCGGGAAACTCGTCCAGAATCTGGTTGGCGTCCTGGGATGCTCCTGGCTGAGCGGTTTGCAGCAGCACATCGACCTCGACATCTTTATCGCGTTGCAACAGGTTTCGCAGGAACGTGTATTCACGCGACGGCCCGCCGGAGAACAACAGCACGCGGGTCTTTCGATCAACGACTTCGATCTCGACCGGGCCAAACTGGTTATCCTGCGGATTAGCATCTGCCGGCGGGGCTTGCACGCGCAGCGTGAATTCGCGTCGGCCGGGAGCACTCGGCGTGAGCTCGAACTTGATCGGCACGATCTCCCCTTCCGTGCCCAGCGTCACGTGCTCGGTGGCTTCGACCGTACCCAGATCGGCCGGCGTGGCGGTGGTATGGGGCTGCGGTTCACGCGAGTAGAGCTCTACCGTGAGCGTCTGCCCCGCCAGACCTTGCCCCTGCACGTACCCGGTCACGTTGTACGCGTCCCCGGGATACGCGCGGGCCGGAGCCAGCAAATCGCTCACGCGCACATTCACCGGCTGCTTATCCGAACCCAGACCCACGGGAAACAGCGGAATCTTGGCCTCCCGCGCCAATTCCGCTGCCACGTGCGGCTCCACGCCGGCGTTCTGGCCGCCATCGGTAAAGACCACGATGCCGGAGAGGGGCGTGGCCCGTTCGTCGTTGATCACTTGCCGCAGCGCTTGCCCTAGCCGCGTCTCGACTCCG
>JBGTDH010000335.1:0-6329 GCA_041748435.1 Pirellulales bacterium | reverse complement strand
GTGGACTCGCCCCTGAGCCGACACGTTGTCGGCCGTGGCCAGGCACATCAGCAACCAAGCGACTGTGGCAACCCACCGTCGAGACGAACTCGGCGGTCGGCGGAGCATGGGGACCATTGTCGTGGATGCAGTGAAGTTCTGAACGATAGAGACGTTACGTTTTTGCCGCACTCCCTCGCTCACGCGTCGGGTTAGTTTTTGCCGCACTCCCTCGCTTGCGCGTCGGGCTACACTCCCTCGCTCACGCGTCGGGTTAGTTACGTTTTTGCCGCACTCCCTCGCTTGTGCGTCGGGCTACACTCCCTCGCTCACGCGTCGGGTTAGTATCGGTTGCTCTTAGTAACCGCCGCCGTGGTGCGGGGGCGGGCAGTTGTCGGCACACGGAATTCGTTGTGGCGGAGTCGGGTAAGCTGTCTCGTTGATATGCACGCTGCTCACCGGTTGCGGATAGCGGAAGCCCGGCTCCTGCTTCACGTGAATGTTGAAGTGGTGCGTAGGCGGCGGAATCCGCGAGTGGGTGTGGTTGGTGATGCCGTGGTAGCACATGCCAGCCGGACCACCGAGCGGAATGTGCGGCGGACCAGGCAGACCGATCGGCGTGCCGGTGTAGGTCATGCCGTACTCCGGAGCACTCACGCCCGCCACGTAGCCGGGCATGCCGCCGCCGGCCACGGCGCCGTTGTACGATTGGGGAATGATCTCGGCCCCGTAGCCCGCACCGCCGCCGCCGGCGCCTTGCAGGTCTTTGTTGCCCACGCGGATGATGGCCATGATCGAGCCGCGGCGATCTGCCTCGACGATCGGATCGACGCCCGGATCGAGCCGCGTGCTGACCAGCGTCTCGACGCCGGCGATGGCCAGATCCTGGAACTCGGGATCGGGAAGGTAGATCACTTTGGTGACAAAGTTGCCGGTGAGGACCTGATCGAAGTCCTCCTCGGTGAACTGGATTGGAATGGAGTTGTGCGCCAGGTAGGCTTCGGTGCGCGGCATGGTGGGAGCGATCTCAATCGAAGGATACAACTCCACGCCGGGACGCGCCGGAATATAGGAGAGCCTGATGCGATAGATCGCGCCTTGCGGGAAATTGAAGCGGCCGGGCACCACCAGGGGCTGCGAATCGAACTGCCCCGCGCCTCCCACATCCCAGCCCACCTGCATGCCTTGCGGCCCCACGAAGGCGAGCTGCGAGGACGGCGCCATGGCCGTCGCTTGCGGTTCGGGCATCAGCACGCCGGGACCGGGACCATCCACACCGGGACCGGGATGCATCATCACGGCAGCCGGCGGAATGTTGTAGTTGGGCTCGGTCGTTTGCGGCCGCTCGCCATGAACGGCCGACTTGGAGTGCTTGAGCACTTTGCATCCGGTCATCGACAGGATGATTGCCAGCAGGACCATCGAATGTCTCATCGGTTTCCCCCCTCCGTAGTGCCGAAAACCGGCCGGCTCTGCGACCGGAAGCTGTGTTGGTGCGGCGGCCGACGTTGGAAAGCGTTGCTCCCGGCTGGCGTGGACCGCCGCGAGCTTGCCACCTACAATCCGCACGCCAAGGGGCTCCGCGCGCTGGAAGCCAACGCTCCAAGCGGGAGAGTCCCTCTGGGAAATAAAGGTCGGCCCGTTAGAACGCGAATCTTTGGAAAATCCGGCACATCCGTTACATGAAGACGACTTTCCCCAGCCTCGCGAGTTTGCTGCTAGCATGCTGCGGCTGGTGTGCCAGCGTGCTGGCACAGGGCAGCGATGCAGCCTTGCCCGCCGCCGAGGAAGCGCTGCGAGCCGCTATTGCTGCCCTGGATCGCTACGAAACCGTGGTGGCTAAGGTCCGACAGCGATCCGAGGTGATGGAGAAGACCGTCTCCGGCACGGGCACCTACGTGCAGGGCCCTGCCCGCTACAACCTCGTGCGACTGGAGCTCAGCCTGCAGATCGAGGAACATCCCTGCTCGCTGCTGCAGATTTGCGATGGCAAGCAACTCTGGACGCACCGCATCCAGTTTGGCGAGACCCGGCTTACCTGCCTTGATGCCGAGCGCGTCCTTGCCGCCTTGCAGAAAAACGAAGCCGCCGCCAACAAGGCCGCCATCCCCGGGCTGGCCCTCGGCGGTCTGCCGCGCATGGTGCGTGAACTGGAGCAATGCTTCCTATTCACAGAAATCAAGGATGCCGAGCTGGGCACGTTTCCTGTCCGCGTGCTGAAGGGACAGTGGCGGACCGACCGGTTAAAGCGATTCCTTCCCGAACAAGCTGCGGCGATTGATGCCGGCCAACCCGCCGACCTCGCCAAACTTCCCGCCCACGTTCCGGACGAAGTTCAGTTATTCCTAGGCCGCGGCGATTTGTTTCCCTATCGGCTGGAGTGCCATCGCCGCCACTCCGTCGCCATCAAGCCGCAAACATCTCCGCCGCAGGTTCAGTTTGCCTTGGAGTTCTACGAAGTGCGCGTGAACACTCCCATCGAACCCTTGCGATTCGTCTACACCCCCGCCACCGCCCGCTACACCGACGAGACCGAGACCTATCTCTCCAGCCGCGGGCTTAAGTAGACCGGGATTTGAGTTTCAGGATGCCTGCCGGCGTGTGGACTTTACGCGCCGCAGGGTGGCGATGTGGCGGCAATCAATGACCTCGAATGCGCCTTCACGGTACACGCAAACAAGGTTTCCGGCGGGAGGGACCATTAACTCCTCTCGTGAAGGGACCTCGATGTCCTTGCCATCGACTCGTAGTACGATCGGCCAGTGGGTGGTCGCTAACTGCCGCCGCAATTCGTCCATCGTCACAGATCACCCCGCCGTCTGTGCATGTTCACAACAACATCTGATGTTAGCTTCCGCGGCATCGCGGGTAAACAAGGGCTTCGGCCTACAGTCCGGGTTGATTGGCGGCACGTGGCGCGAACTTGGCGCTGGGCGGGCCTGTCCAGTCGAGTGCGGATCCGGGCCGCAATTTGCGTGGCGGGCCTTCCCGGGTGGAATATACTTGTAGGGAAGGTCTGGCTCGGTACGCGAGACCTCAGAGGCTCCGCAAACCAGACAGGTGGAGGCACACCAAAATCGTGATTGAACTAAACCGCGCGGAGAGCGTGGCCCGTGAGGCCGTGGTCCTGGTCGGGGTACTGCTCCCCGACCGTCCCGTGGAACAGGATCCGCTCGAGGAGCTCGAAGGCTTGGCCCGCACCGCGGGCGCTCGGATTGTGGGTCAGGTGGTGCAGCGTCGCGAGACGCCGGACGTCACCACGTACCTGGGCAAAGGCAAGGTGGAAGAGCTCAAGCTGATAGTGCAGGCGGAGGACGCCGACGCCGTCGTGTTCGATAACGATCTCTCGCCGGCTCAGACGCGCAACCTGGAGAAGGCCCTCACGGTGAAGGTGCTGGATCGCAGCGAGCTGATTCTGGACATCTTCGCCTCGCGCGCCCAGACGCACGAGTCCCGGTTGGCCGTTGAACTGGCGCAGCTACAGTATTCGCTGCCGCGGCTCAAGCAAATGTGGAACCATCTGTCGCGGCTCAAGATGGGCATCGGCATGCGCGGTCCCGGCGAAAAGCAGTTGGAAGTAGACCGCCGCCTGGTCGAAAAGAAGATTCACGATTTGCAGACGGAGCTTCGTGGCATCGAACGCCGCAAGGAACGCCAGGTGGCGGCGCGGCATGATCGCATGACCGTCTCCCTGGTGGGCTACACCAACGCCGGCAAGAGCACACTCTTAAACGTGCTGACCGGTGCCGACGTGCTGGCGGAAGACAAGCTGTTTGCCACGCTCGATACGCGCACCCGACGCTGGCAATTACCCGGCTGGGGCCCAGTGTTGCTCTCCGATACGGTGGGCTTCATTCGCGATCTGCCTCACCATCTGATCGCCAGCTTTAAAGCCACGCTGGAGGAAGCGCGGCAAGCGAACCTGCTGCTGCACGTGGCCGATGCCAGCAACCCCGCGGCCTGCGAGCAGATTGCCACGGTTTACAACGTGCTGGAAGAGTTGGACATTGAGGCCAAAGACACTCTGCTGGTGCTCAACAAGGTCGATGCCCTGGAAGACCGCGCAAGCTTGGACGCTCTGCTCGAGCGCTATCCCAACGCCGTGCCGATCAGTGCCCGCCAGCGCCACGGCTTGCGGGAATTTGCCCACGCCGTGAGTGACGCCCTTAGCCACAGTTTTCTGGATGTGGACGTGGAAACCGGGGTGGGCAATGGCCGGCTGCTGGCGTATCTCTCTGCCCACGGCGAGGTGCTGTCCAAGAACTTCACGGAGAGCCGCATGACCGTGCATTGCCGCATTCCTCAGCAATGCCTGGGGCTGATTCAAGAAGAAGGAACGGAAGTCCGGCCGCACCGCAACGGGCACGCCTGGTAGTTGTCGCGCAAGCTCCGGAAACTCAAGCCCACTCGAAGCCGGTTTCGTGGCGGAGCTTGTGATCGAAATCGCCAAGCAGGCCGCCGATAACGTCCCACTTGTGCGGCTTGCGCATCTCCAGGTCGCCCAGCCGGTTCACGCGAATCAGCGTCTCATCGGTGACGCCCGCTTTACGGAGGTCATCCTTGCTAAGGCTGGTCAGGTCGATCAGTCTGAGGAGCGTCTTGCCCGTCATTTCGATGTATTGCATTAGCTGCCTGCTCGAGGAGAGGGTGTGCAAGCGACATCGCCGCACGCCGGTGCCCAATCATAGCGTCTGGAACGTCCGGCTTGCCAGACGCCCGGAGCGAAATGTATTGTCCCGACAAGCAAGCGGCTGACTAATAATCTTCCGCGGACGAATCGAGTCGATGATTGCGGTCCGAGGGATGCCACAGCGGCAAGCCCCTGCTCACGCGCTCGGCCAGAATGGCGAGCTTTTCGTCGGAACCGGGGATGGCTTGGGTCGAGCCGTACTGGCGGCTTTCAACCTGCGGCGGTTCGAAATCCCAGATTCCCTGGCGGATGGCTTCCAGCACAGATTCCGGCACGGCAGTCGCTCCTTACTGATCGCACCCGCGGCCGCCACGAGAGCGCGGCAACCAGCGTAGATCAACTTCTTTGTTTGCCGACTTGCGGCGGCAGAGAATCCCCCGGAAATGCGTCGCGCAGTGCGACAAGCCAAAAGTATCTGGATACAACGAGGCGTTTGTCAAGAAAATCGCCCCGACTTTTTTCCTCTCGCCGCGCCCGCTTCGCCTCCGGCCGCTGTACTTTTTCTTGGCGGCGGCTCTATAACCATTTGCCAGAGCATGCGGCCGGTGATTAACCTGAATTTAGATGACCTCCTGCCATTCACAAAAACTCAGCCCTTGCGAAACGACCCCACGCAACTTACCGACGCGACGATCATGCGGCAGGTGCAGGCCGGGCAGACCGCGCTATTCGCCGAGTTGACCCGCCGTTATCAGCCGGCGCTCGTGCGCGTCGCCCGCAGTCGGTTGCGCCGCGCAGACTGGGCGGAAGACGTGGTGCAGGAGACGTTCCTGGCGGCCTTCAAGTCGCGGCACACCTTTCGCTCGGAGTTCAGCTTCCGAACCTGGCTGTGGACGATCTTGCTCAACCAGTGCCGCGCCCTCTGGCATCGGCAGGCCCGGGCGCCGGAGGCCCGTTGGGATGCAAAAGTCGATTTCGCCGATGCGCGGGCCATCGAGGCGCGGGTCCAATGTACTCTCCCGCTCCCGTTGGCCGATCTGATGGAGCGTGAACGCGGCGCCTTGCTGGAAACCGTGCTCGATCAATTGAGCGATGTGCAGGCCGACGCGCTGCGATTGCGATTCTATGGCGGGCTGAAGTTCCAGGAGATTGCCGACACGATGGATTGCAGCCTCGGCACGGCCAAGAACCGCGTGCAAGCGGGCTTGTTGCGCATGAGCGACCTGCTGCGAAGCGAGTCGTGTTACCACTCCCTTTCCCCGGACTGGCTGGCTTCCGCCGACTGATACTTAGAGGACCGGTTTCATGACCTGTGACGAACTGTTCGATCTGATCACGGCGGAGCACACCACGCAAAGCCGCGACTGCCGCACTGCGATGAAGGGACATTTGTCTCTCTGCCGTAGTTGCCGCCGCTTGGCCGATGCCCTCGAGCCCGCGGTGGAGCTGTTTCGCGAATGCGCCCACAGCGAAGAATTCTCGGGAGCTTCGCGGTCGTTTCCAAGTGGCCCTTGGGACGAGCTACACGAACCCGAGTTGCACGGCGTCGGTCGCGATCGACCGGCAAGCTGGATGGCATTGTTCGCCGATGGCGACTTGATGCGGATTGCGGCCGCCGTGCTGGTGGGCCTGACGCTGGGCGCCTTGTTCTGGGGTCGCAGCGATCCGGAGGCGCAGGCCCGCCATGGGCAAGCCTCGCGATCGGAGATCGCCGAGCCGC
>JBGTDH010000334.1:0-3059 GCA_041748435.1 Pirellulales bacterium | reverse complement strand
CCCCCCGGGGCGACTCCGATTGTGCCTGACGAGTGACGTTCTTCACAATCGGCCGAGAAATCGATGGCAACGTACTGGCGAAGGGGGATTTCAAGCCGAGCAACGACCGCTCGCAGGCTTTGCATCGCATTGATGTAAAACTGGCCCGCTCGCACGGGTGTGCAATGCAATGCAACGCAATTTGCAACACATCAGCCGCGAGACGCGCCGGTCGCTTGGCCGGCAGGCATCCTGGTCGCATGACGACCTGCCGTTTCTGATTCGGGCAGTACAGCATGCCGCGGATGAATGCTAAGATCAGCACGGAAGGCCGGGCCGAGTTGTCGGCCGAACTCCACGCCACTGGCGACATGGTTGCTAGCGGGCTTGGGCAAGTTTGCCGAGGTTGCTCATGCGATGGAAACGGGTGTGGCAGATTTTCAGCGGCGCCGTTGTGCAGTGGAACGAAGATAAGGTTCCCCGCATGGCCGGCGCCATGGCTTTCTACACGCTGTTCTCGCTTACGCCCGTGGTGGTCATTGCCGTGGCGGTGGCGGGCTCGTTCGTGGGGCGCGAGGCGGCGCTGGAAGGCGTGCTGGATCAGGTGGAGTTCTTGATCGGCACGGCCGGCCGCGAGGCAATCCAGTTGCTCGTCAAGCATGCCCCGGAACGGGAAGTCAGCCTGGCGGCCACGATGATTGGCGTGGCCACCATGTTCTTTGGCGCTACCGGCGTTTTCACCGAGCTGCAAGATTCGCTGGACACCATCTGGGAGGTGCAGCCCAAGCCCGGCCTGGGCATCATCCCCATGATCCGCGATCGGTTCCTCTCCTTTGCGATGGTCCTGGTGATCGGCTTCCTTCTGTTGGTTTCCCTGATGACCAGCGCGCTCTTGGCGGCGATCACCAGCCGGTTCACGGGATTCGTGCCGCCGGAATGGCAGATCGTGCAGGTGAGCAACTTCGTGGTGTCGTTTCTCGTGATCACTTTTCTGTTCGCCTTAATCTACAAGGTGCTTCCCGATGCACACGTTCCCTGGCGGGATGTGTGGCTGGGGGCCGCCTTCACGGCCATCATGTTCACGGTGGGCAAATCGCTGTTCGGCCTGTACCTGGGTCACAGCTCGATCGGCTCCAGCTACGGCGCCGCGGGGTCGCTGGTGATTGTGGTGTTGTGGACGTACTACTCGGCCTTGATCCTGCTGTTTGGCGCGGAGCTGACGTTTGTGCAAAGCCGGCTGCGCGGCCAGCGGATTGAGCCAACGGAGAATGCCGTGCATCTCACCGAGCACGACCGCATTCAGCAGGGCATTCCGCGCGAGGGCACCGTAGAGCAATCCGTCGCCGACGACGAAGCCCGCCGCTCGCCTGTTCAGCTCCCCATCACGCCTGAGTCCCCCTCGCACATGCGGCGCGTAGTCTACACGGTAGCCGCCTTTGCTTTCGGCTGGCTCCTCAGAAATCGCCGGTGAAAGCGATACCACGTCGGGCTTACGCCGCGACGCTCGCCTTTAAGCGAACAGTTCGGCGATGGGGGCGCCGTCCTCCAGCGCGAAGCGCGGGCGGCCGCGCACATCAAGATAGGTGGTGTCCAGCGGCACACCCATGTGGCGGTAGATGGTGGCGGCCAGATCGCCGGGAGTGACGGGCCGCTCCTGGATCTGGCCGGCATCTCGCTCCGTGGCGCCGATCACCTGGCCATGCCGCAATCCGCCCCCGGCCATGGCGAGAGACATGACCACGGGCCAATGATTGCGGCCATCGCTGCTGCCCTGCGTGCCAATCTGCGGCGTGCGGCCGAACTCGCCCATGGCGATCACCAGCACGTCGTCCAGTAAGCCTCGCTCGCCTAGATCGCTTACCAGCGTGGTGAATAAATGATCGAACAGCGGCAACAGCGGCCGCAAGCCGTTCATAATGCCGCCATACGGCGGGATATTGTCTCCATGCGTGTCCCACGTGCCGCTGGCCGTGTGATAACTAAGGTCGAGCGTGACGAAGCTCACGCCCCGCTCCACGAGCCGCCGCGCGAGCAGTGCCTGTTGGCACCACAGATGCTTGCCGTAGCGCTCGCGCATTGCGGCCGGCTCCAACGACATATCAAACGCCTCGCGGGCTTGCTGACCGGCCACCATCTCGACTGCTTGTCGGCCGTAGGCGTCCAGCGCCTCCATCGAGCCATCCAGATCCAGATTGCGGCGGATGCGATCGAACTGCGTAAGCAACGTGCGGCGATCGTGCAGTCGATCTTGCGACAACCCAGGCGCGAGCGTGAACAGATCGCCGCCGGTTTTGGCCCCCGTGTCGACGCCCACGTTGGTGTACACCGGCAGCCGCGCGGCCTGTTCGGCGATAAACGGCTCGTATTGCTTTCCCAGATATCCGGCAAAGGCGATGTGCGAGCGGCTCTTCATGAAGGCCACATAGGGCGGCATGCCCGCGCGATTGGCGCCGTGATGCTTGGCCACAATCGAGGCGATGGCCGGGTATTTCTCCGCTTCCGGATTGGTGCGCCCCTCGGCCGTGAGGTTGGCGGTCTGCATCACCTTGTTTGGCTCGTGGTTGCTGTGCCGGCAATCGACCGAGCGGATGACGGTGAAACGATCCAGGAGGCCCGCCATCTTCGGAAGATGCTCGCAGAACCGCACGCCCGGCAGCCGCGTGGGAATGGTGGCAAAGGGCCCCCGAATCTCGACCGGGGCCAGCGGCTTGGGATCGAGCGTATCGATATGGCTGGGTCCGCCGGCCATCCACAACAGGATCACGCTCTTACCATTAGAACTGCTTCGACCCGCAGCGCCCGCTTGTGCCCGCGCTTGCAGCAGGGCCGGCAAACTCAAGCCCGCAACGCCGGCCAAACCTGCCTTGAGCGTGCTGCGGCGGCTCATCACCACCAGCCCTTCACGCTGGCGGGCATTCCAGTCTGTAAAGGCATGCTCCTGAACGTGGCTGCGACGATGGCCTTCGTGCATGCGGGCAAGCTCCAGGCGAGCGTACATGGTGGGACAGCCCTAAGAATACCAGCAACACGCCATGGACTCAACGCGTTGATTCAGAAGTACGGGGCGGGCGGTCGCTTGC
>JBGTDH010000333.1:0-5036 GCA_041748435.1 Pirellulales bacterium | reverse complement strand
TGAAGGCGATGACCATGTGACGATCTCCGGCGGGATCAGCCTTCCCGCGCTGATCGACGGCGGCGAGGGGTCGGACCACCTCAACGGCGGCAACGGTCCCAGCATTATCATCGGCGGCGCCGGTGATGATCACATCAACGGCGGCAGCGCCCGCGATGTTCTGATCGGCGGCACGGGCGCCGATCGCATTGTTGGCAACGCGGCCGACGATCTCTTGATTGCCGGCGCAACCTCCTACGATGCAGACTACGCCGCTCTGAACGCTGTCATGGCCGAGTGGGCCTCCGCCCGCAGCTACGCTCAGCGGCTTTACAACTTGTCCAATGGCACGAGCGGCGGCACCGTCGACGGCAGCACCTTTGCCAGCCGCGCCAATGCCGGTTACTTCCTGATCGGCAACGGCGGCGCTACCCAGACCGTTTTCAACGACAACGATCAGGACCGGCTGACCGGAAGCGCCGGAGTCGATTGGTTCTTCGCCAATATGGTTGCCGACGACGGCGGCGTGCTGGATGTGGTCACGGGCAAGGCCAGCGATGAGGTGTGGTCCGACACCGACTTCTGAGAAATGACCCGCATTCAGCGGCCGAGGTTGACGAGGCTGCGTCGGTTGAGGTAATCGACGAGGGTTTCGCCGAGATTGCGGCTGGTGTCGACGCGGACGCGTTCGATGCGGTTGCGCTGGCAGAGGTCTTCCAGTTGGCTTTCGAACCGCTGGAAGGCGCGCAGGTACGCGGCCCGCAGGTCTTCCGGCTGCATTAATAGCTCGTCGGCGTCTTCGAGACCGACGAATTTGATCAGGCCGTCGAACTGGAAGGCGAGCTCGTCGTGATGCAACACGTGAAACAGCACCACCTCGTGCCGATGGTAACGCATCCGCTGCAGCGCGCTCTCCAGCAGATTCAGATCGGTGAAGAAATCGCTGAAGATCAGCACGATCTCCCGCCGCTTCATGCGGCCGGTCAGCTCGGACAGGCATTCCGCCATGCGCGTCTTCTGCACCGGCTGGATCTGATCGAGGTGCTCCGTCATGCGCACGATCTGCGACATGTTATTGCTCGGCGCCACGAAGCCGACGACGTGCTCGTCGAAAGTGGCCAGCGAGACTTTGTCGCTCTGCCGCACAATGCTGTAACCCAGCGTGGTGGCCATCTGGGCGGCGTAGAGCAGCTTCTGCTGACCCGCTTCGCCGTAGCGCATGGAAGAGCTGACATCGAGCAGCAGATGGCAAACGAAATTCGTCTCCATCTCGTACTGCTTGATGAAGTACTTGTCGCGCGTGAAGTAGACGCGCCAATCGATGTGCTTGGGATCGTCTCCCCAGACGTATTCACGATGCCCGGCGAACTCGACGGCGAAGCCGGACAACGGCGACTTGTGCGCCCCGGCCAGATTGCCGATCACCAATCCTTGCGGATCGAGGTGGCGATCGGCCACACGGCTGAGGACTTCCGGATCCAGATAGCGCGAGAGAATGCTGGCGGACATGCACGCATTATAATCCGCGTCAGACCAGCTCGCGAATGGGTTCGGCGCGTTCGAGAATCTGCACGATGGGGCGGGGGATGTTCACCTGCAGCCGAAGCTGTCCGACGTCGAACACCGTGTGCAGCACGGTGGCCAACAAGTGATCCAACCCTATCGGCTCGCTGGCCGGCACATCGGCTTTTGAGGCAGATTGTCCGATCACCTGCCCCATCTTCAGCCCGCCCCCGGCAAAGCACAACGTGCTCAGGCTGGGCCAATGGTCGCGCCCTCCGCGGGCATTGATCTTGGGCGTGCGGCCGAAGTCGCCGGTGATGATGAGCAGCACGTCGTCTTCCAGCCCGCGCGATTGCAGATCTTCCAGAAACACGCCGACGGCATGGTCCAGCGGCCGGCCCAGCATCTCCATGCCCTTCACGATACCGGGATTGTTGCCATCGGCATGCATATCCCAGCCGGGATTCTGAATGGTCACAAACCCGCAGCCGCTTTCGCACAGGCGGCGGGCCAGAAGCAACTGCCGTCCCAACTCGGAGGGGCGCAGCTGCTTGTGTCCCGTCTGATAGCGGCGCGTGTCGTACCGCGCCACCAGGCGCTGGTCTTCCTTTGCCAGATCGAAGGCATCGCGGGATTTGCCCAGGATCAGGTCAAACGCCTGCTGCTCAAACTTATCGAGCCCCTGCATGCTGCCCGAGGCGTCCACTTCGTGGTTCAATCGATCGAGCGAGCGACGCAACTCCCGCCGATCGTCCAGCCGATCCAGCGGCAGCCGCAGTTGCATGTTCTGGTTTGCCTGCCCTTGCCCGGACGGATAGAAGGGGGTGTAGGCCGCGCCCAGCGTGCCCGGACCGTCGGCCTTCAGCATCCGCCCCTTTTCATTGTTGTACTGATTATCTACCTCGTCGGTGAATAAATGCACGTGGCTCGGCATGCCCGTAACGGGATCGCTGGTGCCGCGCAACCGCGACATGATGGTTCCCAGGCTTGCGCCCGTGGTGTTGGCGCAGGTGAACACCTGCTCGATGGCCTTGGGATGGTTGGCCTCTTTGTGGGAAAAGCTTCGGACTATCGCCAGGCGATGCGCCAGCCGCGACAAGCTCTCGAACGTTCCGCCAAAGGCCACACCGGGGAGCGACGTGGCCAGGTCGCCCGTCATGCTGCGAAACTCGGCCGGCCCCGCGGGCTTGGGATCGAACGTCTCGATATGGCTGATCCCACCCGAGCAGAAGACCATCACGACCGATTTGTGCCGCACGGGCAGCCCGGCTGCCGCCGCTTCCGCCCGCGCGCGAAGCAGCCACGGGAGCGACAAACCCCCGATTCCCAACGAGCCGATCCTCAGGAACTCGCGTCGGGACCGCCCATCGCAAGTATTCGCTCGTCGATCGTTCAGCAAATCCAACATCTGCAACTGCTCCCGCGAGAACCGATCTGCCCAGGTTGATCCTATCAAAGTCCGTTGATCGATGCCACATCGCCGGTGGAGCTCATTGGAACTCACTCAGTTAATGCTGTGTGTACGCGTGAGGGGTGGCTACAATTTGCCGAGCCAGGTGCGGTAACCGCGGCACGGTTTCAGACTCGATACGCCCAAAGCAAAGACGGCTGCCATGGAAGTGTTTCAAGTGGACGACAGCGGGCGGGTGTTTATCTCCCCCGATATCGACGATTGGCAAGCCCTGGAGCAACTGGGGATCAGCGCCATTATCGATCTGGACGGCGGCGTGGATATCGGCGTGCCGCTGGTGCCCAATCACATTATTTACCTGTACTTCCCGTTCAGCGACGCGGACTTGCCGGATCTGCCCAAGCTCCAGGCCGTGGCGCAGTTCGCCGCCACGCTGGTCAACGCCGGGCAGAAGGTTCTCTGTCACTGCGCCATGGGCTTCAACCGGTCTGCCCTGGTTGCCGGCCTCGTGCTCAAGCAGATGGGCCTGAGCGGACAAGAAGCCCTCGACCTGCTCCGCCGGCAAAGGCCCGGCGCCTTGTACAACGAGGCCTATGCCTCCTACCTGCTGAGGACGGAAACCGAGGACGGTCCTGCCGTGGCGGTGATCGCCCCGACGCAATAACAAGTCTACTTCTCCCCGCGGCGCGGGCTGGCTTTTCTGTGGGGGCGGTAGCCGGGGTGGCTGCGGATGTGGTCGCCTTGGCGTTGCTCACGCAGGTCGTCGTTGGCGCGCGTGCGCCGATTGTCGAGGGCTTGCCGGGGAGGGTGCGAGGGGATCAGGCAATCGCAGCCCTCGCCGATCAGGTCTTGCCGGCCGGCTTGCTCTAAAGCTTTGCGCACCTCGAAGTAGTTCTCCGGCTTGAAGAACTGCAATAAGGCGCGTTGGAGCTTGCGGTCCCGCAGGTGCTGGGCGACGTAGACCTCCTGCTTGGTGAAGGGGTCGATGCCCGTGTGGTACATGCAGGCGGCGATATCGAAGGGGCTGGGGATGAAGTCCTGCACCTGGTCGGGCTGATAATGGTTCCGCTTGAGAAACAACGCCAGCTCGATCATCGAATCGAGGCTGCTCCCAGGATGGCTGGCGATGTAATAGGGAATCAGATACTGCTTCTTGCCGGCCCGCTTGCTGGCCGCTTTGAAGGCCTGGTCGAACTTCTGGAAGTCGTCGGCCCCCGGCTTCTTCATCAGCCCCAGCACCGTGGAATCGACGTGCTCGGGGGCGACCTTCAGGTATCCACCGACGTGATGCTCCGTCAGCTCTTGCATGTACTCGGGATCGCGACGGGCCAGGTCCATGCGAATGCCCGAGGCCACCAACACTTTCTTGATGCCCGGTTCTTCCCTGGCACTGCGCATCAACTGCACCAGTGGCCCGTGATCGGTGCCCAGCAGCTTGCAGATGGTGGGGTGTACGCAGCTCAGCCGCCGGCATTTGGCTTCCACCTCGGGGCGGGTGCAACGCATCTGATACATATTGGCCGTGGGTCCACCGATATCGCTGATCACGCCGGAGAACTGCGGATCGGCCGTCATCTGGCGGATCTCGCCCAGCACCGATTCCTGGCTGCGGCTCTGAATGATTCGCCCTTCGTGTGCCGTGATCGAGCAGAACGTGCAGCCGCCGAAGCAGCCCCGCATGATCTGCACGCTGTCTTTGACCACTTCGTAGGCAGGAATCCGCTCATCGCCGTAACTCGGATGCGGCTGACGCGTGTAGGGCAGACCATAGACGCGGTCCATCTCCCGTTCCATCAACGGCAACGCGGGAGGGTTCACCACCACCGCCTCGCGATCGTGAAACTGCACCAGCCGCCGCGCATTGTGAGGATTCGTCTCCAGATGCGAAGTCTTGGTCATCTCCGCGAAGGCCAGCTTGTTGGTCGAAACGTCCTCATAGGTCGGCAGCCGCAGCGTGTGCTCATCGGTTGGCAGCTCCGCCGCTTCGCTCGCCCCCAGGCGATAGGCCACGCCGCGGATATCTCGCAGTTCCTTGACGCTCTTGCCGGCCGCCAGACGCCCAGCGATCTGCAACAGCGGCCGCTCCCCCATGCCGAAGACTACGAGATCGGCCTTGGCGTCCATCAGGATCGAGCGACGCACC
>JBGTDH010000332.1:0-2280 GCA_041748435.1 Pirellulales bacterium | reverse complement strand
TCATCGGCACCATCGGCGGCTGCGGAACCGGCTGCGGAACGATCTCCTCGGCGCCGTGCGACATATAGGGTCCCATCCCACCAGGCGGAACTTCTCCCTGATAGTAACCGCCACCCTGCTGAGGACCGTGATCGTAGCCTTGCCCATGTTGGCCTGGACCCTGATACCCTTGGCCCTGATACCCTTGGCCATGATGGCCGGGACCGCCGCAAGGCGGGCAGCACTTCGGCACTTCGACGTAGCCCTTCAGATAGAGCTCGTGATCGTTGGGAGTGGTGGTTCGCATGCCCGGTCCGCACGGCGGCACCTCGTGGCAATCCATCGCGTCGACCAGGGTGGGCGTAACCATAATCAACGTTTCCACTTCATTCGTGCGCGACGTTGTGCGGCGGAACAGCGTGCCGACATACGGCATGTCGCACAGCACCGGCAGACCGGAAACCTGCGTGGTGGTGCGCTGCTGCACCAGGCCGGCGATGGCCAGCGTCTGGCCCGCCCGCATCTCCACTGCGGTATCCACCGTGCGCTCGGTAAGGGCCGGCACGGTGGTGCCGTTGATGGTGATGCTCAAGGCCGGATCGGGTTCACTCACGCGCGGCCGGAGCTCCAGGCGAATCAGCCCGTTGCCCAGCACGATCGGCACGAAATCGATTTCGGTGCCGTACTCGCGATACTCGACCGACACGGTGCCCAGGCTTTGCGGCACGAGCACGGGGAACGAACCGCCTTGCAGGAACCGCGCCGGGCGGCCGCTGACGGTCATGATCTTTGGATCGGCCACAATCTTGGCCACGCCTCGCTCTTTAAGAGCATCGATCACGCCAAAGAACGAGCTGTTGCCTTGCGTGACGCCCACGGCAAACGTCTGGCCCGCAAAGGTGGGACCGGCAGCCGTGAACGATTGAATCAGACCGCTGACGCTGCTAACCGCGAAGTCGCCGCCTGTGAAATAGGCCCAATCGACGCCCAACTGCCGCAGATCAGTGCGGGACACCTCCATCACCTTCACATCCAGCAGCACCTGCTGCACGCCGCCCACCGTGATGTTATTGATAATGTTGGGATGATAGTCTTCCGCAATGCGAATGATGCGGCTCACCGCGTCCGGCCGATCGACGAAGCCGCCGATAATCACGCTGTTGGCCAGCGGCGTCACCGTGAGCGAGGTCCGCGGGAACTGGGCCTGCAGAATCATCTTCAGCTCACGCGCGTCGCCATAGACGACGACATCGATGGACTTAATCTCGTTGCGCTCGTTCCACAGGTTGATCTGCGTGACGCCCGCCTTTTTGGCGAACACCTGCACTTGCGTGGGAGAGAGGGCTGTGAGGTCCAGCACGTCCCGGTTGCCCACCTGGGCCGTAGGGATCTTTTCCTCGAGCGTGAGGATGCGGCTGGAGTTGACGACCATTTCCAGCCGCTGATTGGCCGACTGGACGTTGTATACGATCCCCTGGGGATCGATCGACTGAGCGTCCGCGGCCTGAACCGCGGCGAGCACCGCCGCCAGAGTCAGAACCATCCAGGTCGACAAACGCCGAAGGGCGCGAGTTCTCATCCTTGCACTTCCTTGCTGTTCCTGAAGCCCCGGAGGGCTCTTCGTCCGTGCTTGCGATTGTCCTCCCTGTGGCACAATCGCGGGCACTCTCCTTAGTCAACTCCCAGCCGGGCGGCTGGGTGCATCATGCGGTCTTAAACGTTGCACCTACTCGTCGATGCTGTTCTCCTCGGCCGCCGGCTCGGCCACGGGCGCTGCCGGGTTCGCGGCGGCGCTCTTGTCTACCGGCGGGTTCAACTTGCCCGAGGCATCCAGCTCCAATTGCTCCACTTCCGGTCCGCGAATGATCGTCATCCGGAAGGGTGGGTTCTCTTCGACCGTGGTTTGTGGGCCCACGGGGGCCTTGATCTTATCGAGCAGCGACAACAGCGGATTGGCCACCGGCGCCGGCTGCTGATCGGGCTGGCTGGAGACGCTTTCCTCCGAACGGGTGTTGAAGTTGCGGTTCTCTCCCAGCAAGTTGCTCTGCATGGCGCCATCCGTCTGCAGTTTGGCATCGTCGTTGGGGCTGCGCATCGAGAGACGAATCTTGCCCATCTCTTCCGCCAGCGTAATCAGCTCCACCTGATCGGGCTTGACCAGCAAACCAATCGTCTGGGCGGCGATCTTGGTGCCGTTGTTGTCGCGATCGATCAGGTCGTTCACGGCAAACACGCGCACATCCTGCAGAAATGTCTTGCTGACGGCTTCCGAGGAAGCACCGCCCGGCTGCATCATATGCA
>JBGTDH010000331.1:0-15487 GCA_041748435.1 Pirellulales bacterium | reverse complement strand
CCAATCGGGCAGGACCCGGCTACTGCACCAGACGGCTCTTGGGGGTGGTGATGATCTCCTCGAAGATGTCTTCCAACCGCTGCTCGTAGTGGGCGGGGTTGCCGCTGCCGCGCGGGCTTTCCCCCGCGTCGCTGGCGGTGCCGCCCGTGCGGGCCATCTTGTCCATGAACGTGTAGTCGGTTCCCAAGCCGATCCCCACGGGGAACACTTGCCAGCCGGCCAATTCCATGGTCATGGCCTGCATCAGCGGCGCGTTGAAGGGGTTGGTGCTGCTGCCGGTGGCGTACCAGTCGCTGCTGGAGTTGCTTGAGATGTAGCTGTTGATGGTGGAGCTATCGCTGGTATTTAGGTTAGGCATACCATCGGTGAGCAGCACCACCACCTTCTGGGCATGCTGCCGGCCGGAGCCGCCGGCGCTGGAGGGCTGGAGGTGGTTGCGGGCGGTGATCAGTCCGGTCTCCGTAGCCGTGCTGTACGCGGTGTCGCTGACGGCTTGCAAGTTAGTGCAGGCCAGCATGGCGGCATCGTAGTCGCCCGTCAGTGTCTGGTGAATTGTCGGGGCAGGGCTATTGAGATCGTAGGTGATCAGAGAGACCCAGTCCCGCTGGTTTAGATCGGGGATGTTCTGATTGCGTTCCTTGATGACCTGAATCGCGGCGATCAAGGCTCGCCGAGAAGCATGGGTGGGCTGTTCCCGCGGAGGGAAGCTGAAGGATCCGCCGGCGGTGCTTTCAGAGTGGCGGGGGCAGTCGGCGCTGCTGAGCGACAGGGGCGTGTGGGTCGTGCCATCGGGCTTGATGTTACGGCCGAAGTCCATCATGAACTGCACGTAGGTGCGATAGCCGATCTGGTTGCGATAGCCCTGCGGCACGCTGTCGCTGGCATCGGGGAACGAGGCCGAGTTGGGGTTGTTCAATCCATCGATGCGGTCGGAGTCTTGGCTGGGAGGCAACGTGCCGCGGCCGCTCACGTCCTTGGGCGCGATCACGTAATCCAGATACTTGGTCCAATAGTTCACGCTGGTGGTGCTGCCGCTGCTGGGCGTGGGCTTGACGCCCGGCATCACCACAGCGATCTGGTTGTCGATGATCCACTTGTAGGCCTTGCTCTTGCGCGTCGATTCGCCGTCGCCGCTCAAGATGCGATACGTGCTCGCAACTGTACCAAGAGTCAGCACCCCGCTGTTTTTGGTCAGGTTTGCGTAGGCAGACGAGTTGCCGGCCACACCAAGCGGGGCGCCAACCCATTGCAGCGTGCCGGGGAACGTCCCGTAGCCGAAGTCGGTGTAGATGTCTTGCATCAAATTGTTGGCCGCGCTGGGATACCCCTCCGCCGTCAGCAGCGTGGTCAGCTCCGTCGTGGCCCAGGCGGGTTCGGAGTCGTCGTTCATCGAGCCCGAAAGGTCGACCACAAACACGATATCCCGCGGATTGGCCATGCCGATGGCCGAGGCGGTGGTATCGAACGAGCTGCGTCCCAGCACCCGAGCGAAGAACAAGGGCGCACTGGTGCGCCGCGCCGTGATGCGCACGGCGTTGCCGCCGGCGGTAATCGGCGTGAACGCCTTGGTCGTGGAGTCCCAAACGCCCAGCTCCACATCGCTGGTGGAAAGAGAGACCGAAGCGCCTGCCGACTTGTGCTTGCTGGCATAGTTCTGGGCCGTGGAGCGAATGATGTCCGCATCCTGATTGAGCACGGAAGAAGCCGCCAGGGCCGAGGCATCGGCCGCGGTCTGCAACTCCGTGCGAGTGAGGTTCACATAGCCGATATCCACGGCAAACGCCACCATCGCAATCATGCACACGAGCATCAGCGTGAACAGAATGAGCGTGGCGCCGCGACGATCCGGCAAACGCAAGGGTCGACGCATGGTCATGAGAAAGCTCCTTATGCGGGCCTGCAGAAGCAGGACGAGTGGATCGAGCGATTGGCCACATCCCGGCGACAAAGTGCGCGAGATGCCGGCTTGAGATATCAACAGAAGTGTCTACAGGAAACTTGTGTCACGTTTGCCCGGCCGTCAAATCGAAATGCGCGGGAGAATCTCGCACAAGCGACCGTGGACCGACCAACCGTTACAGCCCGGCCGCGAAGACGCCGCCGGAGAATCGAAGGCGTGACAAAATGAGGGGGTGACAAGAAGACAAGGTGATTAGCGGAGTCATCTCGTCACCGCAAAGGCAAAAGGGGTCGAAAGGCAAAGGGTCAGAACGATTTTTCCGGGGCTAAAGCTCGAACCGGTACAACGCGAGCATCTGCCGCTTCTTGAGCCCTTGCGGAATCCAGGGGAAGACCGTCCGCCGAGCAACGCGGGCCCACAGGTACTGGCCATGCGCCAGCGCCGTGGCCATCCGGGAGTGGTTCACGAATTTCCTGGTGCGCGGATGGCGGCGGGCTTCGTAGGCGCGCAAGCCTTGCTCTACATCCTCCGCCCTGGCCAGGTCGTGGGCCAGCACGACGGCGTCCTCCACGGCCTGGCCACCCCCCTGGCCAAGGTTGGGCGTCATGGGATGGATGGCATCGCCCAACAGCGTGATGCGGCCGCGCCCCCAGGGAAAGCGAGGCGGCCGATCAATCATTTCGTTGAACAGCAGGTCTTCGCCTGGCGTGGCGGCAATCAGCGCTGGGATTGACTCCGGCCAGCCCTCGAAGTGCCTGAGAATCTCCGCACCCGGATCGTCGGATTTGCACTCACCGGGCGCCGTCATCTTGGTGGCGAACCAGTAGACTTGCTCGGCGTTAATCGGCATGGCGCCAAACAATTGTCCGTCGCCCCAGGTCTCCACTGCGAGGTTAGCGGGCCACAGCCCGGGGTTGCGGCAGACTCCTCGCCACGCCGAGTAACCGGAGGGTCGCAGGGGTTCATCTCCCCACAGACTCTTGCGAACCTGTGAGCGGACTCCATCGGCGCCGATGAGCAGATCTGCCTCCGCGTAGCCTCCTTGAGGCAGCGGGATGCGCACCCCCTGTTCCGTCTGCTCGGCGTGGGTCACTTCCACGCCCGTTGCCACCCGGTCTCTGCCCAGCGCGTCCAGCAACACCGCTTGCAGGCGTCCGCGATGGATGGCAACACACGGATGGCCAAGCTCTTGCGAGATCTCACCAAACGGGACGGTGGCGAGCGTTCTACCGGCGTAGCGAACCTCCCCCTGGGTGAGCAGATTCCCCTGGGCCACGATCGATTCCATCAGGCCCAAGCGGTCCAGCGCGGCCGTGGCGTTCATCTGCAAGGTAATGCCGGCCCCCAGCGCTTGAATATCCTTCGCGCGCTCCAGCACCTGCACTTCGAATCCGGCCTGCTTCAGGGCAATGGCCGTGGTCAATCCGCCGATGCCGGCGCCGACAATCAAGACTTTGCTGCCACTGGGGTTCATCGCATCACTCGCTGGTGGAAGCGGAGCAGTATGGACTCGCGGAGAGTACGGGGAGATCGTGATTCAGCAATTCCGAAAACTGCTTCCGGACTTGCCTTTTGCCGAGCGGCGAGTGAATCAGCGCATTGCGCAGGCTGATCATCAGCGGATTGGATAAGCCCAGCATTCGCCCACCCTGCCAGGATTGCCGGGTGACCCGTGCGGTCCGCCGTCGCCGGCGCTGCTCATAGTGGCGTAGTGCTGGTTCAATTTGCGGGCGCCGCAAGAGGGAGTCTGCCAGAAAGACGGCGTCTTCGATCGCCTGGCATGCGCCCTGGCCAAGATTGGGAGTGGTGGAATGAATGGCGTCGCCCAGCAGCGTGATGCGGCCTTGGCCCCAAGGCCAGGCCGGCGGCCGATCGATCAGGTCGTTGCGGAAGATGCAGGCGTCCTGTGTGGCGGCAATCGTCTCCGTAAGCAGCGGATCGCAGTCTCCAAACCGTTTGAGCAGGAACTGCCGCGGACCTGCGGCATCATCCTCGCCGCCCTGCGCCGCCGCGAGCGCGAAGAACCAGTAAATCCGGCCGGGTCCACAATGGAAGATTCCCATTTGAAAGCCGGGGCCGAGGATTAACTCCGTCGTGTCTTTCGCCAGGCCGTCTGGTTCGAACTCGGCGATGGCGCGCCAGCAGGTGAATCCCGAGTAACGCGGCTCCTGGGCGCCGAACATCTGGGCACGCACAACGGAGTGAATGCCATCTGCGCCAACCAGAAAGTCGGCCGTGGCAGCTTCTCCGTTCTCGAAGGTGGCTTGCACTCGATCCCCGGTCTGCGACACGCCACGGCAGCGGGCAGCCGTAGTCACCTGTTCGGCGCCCACTGCGGCCAGCAGTGCCTGCTGCAAGTCTCCGCGGTGAGCCATCACACAAGGCACGTCCGGACAGATGGCCGCGAAGTCCGTTTGGGCCAGCAGCGCCCCCTGCTGCGTAATCGTGCGGCCGTAGCGATACACGGAGCCGTGGCGGATCACTGCCTGATCAACACCCAGCCGCTCAAGCGCTCGGACGGCGTTCGACCACAGCGACAGTCCGGCGCCCACTTCCCGGATCTCTGGCGCCTGCTCGAACACCCGTGTCTGGACGCCGATTCGCTTCAGCGCCAGTGCGGCGGCCAAGCCCCCGATTCCGCCGCCAATCACAATGGCTTGCACGATCGCCCTCCCGATGTTTCCGAACACGTCAATCAGTGGGCCGTCAATGTCGCATGATAGCATGGACGAGAGCCCGAATGAAAACAGCCCAAGCGGGACAGGCTCGAGGGCCTGTCCCGCTTGGCGTTGGCGACTTCACGACTAAGGCGAGTTGGTAACTTTACGACAGCTCGTTGACCAGGGCGTTGCCCAGGTCGGCGAGCAGGTCGTCCGTGTGCATCGCCACGCCCCATTCACGTCGCTCGCCCAGGTAGGTGTATTCCATCTGCACATCCAGGGAAACGGCCAGACCGGGGTCTTTGTTGAGCAGATCACCGATGCTTCCGTGGAACTCGAGCCGGTTGACGTTCAACAGGTCGCTGCCGTTGTTCTCGGCCAGCCAGGCTGCGGCGTTCAGAGCGGCGCCGCTGACGTTCTCGAAGGCCTCGCCAATGCCCGTCGCGTTGAGCACCGCAAGGCTCACCGTGGCGGCGTCCAAGGCGACTCGCGAGATGGCCAGTTCCGCCGTCAGCCGAATGACTTCCGGGTTGGCGTTGACGCCCAGGCTCTTCCAACCCGCGTCGTTACGGACCAAGGTGAGAGCGGCCGAGGCGATGTTCAGTGCGGTCCCAGCGGAGTTGTACGCGACGCGGGCCGTCTGGTAGCGGGTGTACTGGTACGCTTCCGTCGCAGCCCGCTGGGCGTACAGCCACCAGGGAGCTTGTTGGCGAGCCGTAACCGCACTTCGGTAGGCGGCATACTCCCGGTCGACCCAGGTCTTCATCGCACCCTTGTGAACCTGGGCCAGATCGACCACTTTCTGGGCGTTGGCCAAATCCTGGGAGAACGCGGCCACTTGAGCAGTCGCAGCACTGCGGGCCGCGGCCAACCCGCCCTCCAGAGTTTGCACATCCTTGCGAGCCCGGTTCAGATCGGCCTCCGCGGCCTCCATCACGTACTGGGCATCGTTGGCCGCTTTCCGCAGGGCGGGCGCCGCCTGGTTCTTGAGCGAATCGCCCGCCGTGTTGTCGGCGATGATCGTCACGCCCGAGCGGCTGTCGAGAATGACCGTGGCCGCCGCCATGTCCATGCCCACCAAGTTGATGTCCGTCACTCCCTGCAGGCGGTACGAGCCGTCGGCGCGGATCTGGCCTTCCACCCGGACCATCGACCCGACCAGGTTGACCTCCATTGACGCCGAAGCGCCCGCATTGCTCAGGTAGACGCGGGCGGCGATCGATTCGTCTAACAACTTCACCTGGCCGTCCCCGCTGAGGAAGAACTGGCCGTGGGCAATTTGCCCGGAAAGGTGCGCTTCGACGATATTCCCCACCGGACCGGGAACGACCAGGAATCCTTCGATGGTCGCTCCTTCGTTGGTGACAATCAGCTCGGCATCGGCCAACTGGTAGCCCAGCAAATAAATCTCGCCAGCGTGCCGCACGCGGAACGAGCCGTCCGCCAGCACCTGGATGTCGGTGACCAGGGTGCCCGAAGCAAGGCCGGAATCGTTGATTTCGACTCCCAGGATCTCCTTCACCGCCAGGGCCGAACGGCCATGGTAGTAGGTGCCGCTGGGATGCCGAATGAAGGTGCCGATCAGCTCCATGTTGCTGCCAATGGCGTCCGAATCGGAGTCTTCGCCCGCGTTTTCGTTCTCCGCGGCTGGGTCTTTATCGGCCTCTTCGTCCTTGTTGCGGCTCTGCTTGATCAGGTCCAGGATATCGATGTCGAACTTCCCTTTGACGGCGATGGCGCTCTGAGCGAGCAACTCGCCGAGGTTGGGCAGGGCGTCGAGGTTCATGGCCGCCTCGGCGCCCGCCAGGATCGTGGCAATGGGCGAAAAGGAAGTAAAGGCGGCCACGACGGTGTTGCTGAGGGTCACGTCGCCATTGTCGTCCGCATCGAAGTCGAGGTAGATCTCGCCTTCTCCATGGACGACCTTGGCAAGTTGTCCCTCCGCCTTGACGTACAAGTGGCCGAAGAACGACTCGTTCCAGCCGTCCGGTGTCTGATGGTCGGCCAGTTGCAGCGGCATGTAGCCGTGGGCGGAGATGGCCTTGGCCCCGCCGGGACCTACCGGGTTGTCGATGCCGAAGTAAACGAACGGGTCGGCCGGATCGACGAAGACGGCGAATCCGGCGCTGGCCGCCTCCACCGACAGCGGACCGACCGATGCTCCCAGCGCCCAGTGGGCGGCAAAGTGGAGGTACGGCACCGCACTATTCAGCGGAGCACCGAAACGGGCTGCCAGGTCCTGCATGATTTTCTCGCCCCCCAGCTTCACACCCCAGGAGGCGATCGGCGCTTGCAGGCCAACCACATCGCTCAGTCCGGGGATGGCGGCCAGCAGGTCGTCGGCGACCGCCTGCAGATTAATCCCGTCTCCAGCGGTCAGCTCCACATCCCCCAGGTCGAGCATCACGTTGATCGAGTCGATCTCGCCGAACGAGTAATCCCAGTCGGTGCTGACAACGTTGACCTCAAGCTTCACATTCTGCAGCAATGCCTGGACGATGTCGGCGGCGATGTCCGTGACATCCGAGGAGCCCATCGCGGCCAGCAATCCGGCGGCTGCCAGGTCGCCGCCCGAGGTGGTGTACGTCGTGTAGCGTGTGTGCCCGTCGCCATTGACGATCGAGTGGATCAGATTGCGAAGGTCCGCGGCGCCGTTGTGCAGGAAGCCGACGATCGGATCGTTGGCGAACTGCGCCGTCAATTCTTCCACGCTCTTGGCTTCCTGATCGACGGCCGTGACGAGGGCGTTCAGAGCGGCTTCCGCGGTATCGGAGCGGACCGTCAGTTGGTTGAGCAGGTGGCCCAGGCGATTGGTCTGCTCGGCTTCCCACTCACCAGTGATCTCAAAGCCGTGGCCGGTGGGTCCGGCGACTGTCAGCTTGTCGCCATCCAGCCAGGTGTACATCCTCAGACCGTCCTTGGCCAACAGTTCCTCGATGGCCGGGTCCAGCAGTTGGGGATTGATGTAGCCTTCCTGCAGGGCGATGGTGCGCATCTGCAGGTCGTAATTCAAGGCCGTCGTCTGCACGAGACCGGAGTCGATCCCCACGAGGAATTCGCCGTCGCTCTCGGCGTGGAAGATGAAGGCCGCCTCGGTGGCCAGTCCGGTGTGCGGATCGATGAATTTGGCGTCCATCGCGCGGCCGTCGGCGTCGGTCAACGAAAGGCCGAACGCTCCGGCGCCGGCTTGCTTTACCTGCACGGTGAAGATGTCTCCCTTGCTCAACTGGACGTTGAAAAAGTCCACGTCCGCGTTATCCGCCAGGCTGCCGTGGACCATGGTCTCGATCATCGGCGCTTGAACGACCGCCGTGGGCTGGGCGGATTCCACCTCGAACACCTCGGGCGAGAGCAACGACCCCTGGGCGAAACCGAAATCGATGGCCATCAGTTGGCGGTTTTCGAGCTGCTCGATGTGCGTCTTCCGCGGAACGCGTCGCTTCGAGCGCTCCTTACGACGCTTGCGGCTGGTCATGGCGGTTGCGGCAGCGGGATTCGTGGTCGTGCGATTCATGGTCGTATCCTTGGAGGCAGGCGTTGCGGGAAGTTGTTGGAAGACTCAATGCCTTCCTTTCACCCGCTCGTTAGCCCGACCGGGGGCGACATTACGCCAAGGGGACGAAAAAAAGGCAGATTTCGTCGGAAAGTGCGGCTCAGGGAAGGAATCTCGAAGAAAATCGAGCTGGCCGTGTAACGCAAGCCGGGGTGGCTCTAAAGAGACGGAGCGAGGATGCCCAGCCCCGATTGGGCCGGCGGTCAGTCTCCGACTCGCTCGATCCGCAGGTCGTCCAACCAGCACTTCCCGGGCGCCGTGGAGATGATCTGGACGGCCGTCAGCGGGGCTTTGCTGTTCGCCTGTACGTTGTCGGCCAACTGAAATCCGCCCTCGAAGTGCTGCCAGTCGAAGGCGCCTTCGGGGAGCAGCACCACGGGGTGGTCCCAGGCCTCGTCGACCACGATGCTCACGCCGCCGGCTGCTTCGCCTTTGGCCCATAGCGACAAGCGATACCGCGCGCCGCCCTGCGCGGGAAGGACTTGCGCCAGCACGCCGCGCGACCCCGGAGAGGAAGCGGAGTGATGGTGGATCAGAAGACTGATCGCACCGCTGCCGCCGGGACGCGTCTGCTCATCGGCGCTGGCATCGGCGTAACAACTTTGGGTGCAGCTCCACGGCTGCCAGTAGGCGTTCAGGCCCAGCTCGAATCCACCATTGCGCATCGGCAAGGTATGCAGTGATTCTCCGCCGGAAGGCGCTTCCGCAATCTCCCCCTGGGCTTGCAAAAGTTTAAGCTTCTCCACGATCGGGGCTGCGCCGCCGGCTTGGGCGAACTCGCTGAGCTCAGCCCAGTCCTGTCCGCGGTCGAGCTCCAGCAGCGCATCCAGGGCCGTGCCGGCCTGATCCCACTTGCGCTGGGCCAACAGCAGGCGAAACTGTCCCTGCTGCGCGCGGAGCCACTGCCAATCCGCCTCACCCACGGTGGCAAGCTGCTGGTAGGCCGCGAGCGCCAGGTTGGCATGCAAGGAGTCGCTGCCGGCGTCGGCAAGGTGTTCCAGCGTGACGGCCAGACCATGGGCCGTGGTCGCGTTGGCGGGATCGAGTTGCAAGGAACTGGAGTAAGCCTGTTGCGCGAGCTTCCAGCGCTGTCTGCTGCGGTGGACGTCGCCCAGAATTGCCCACGCGTCGCCGACAAGCACCGGGTTCGCCTCTTGCCCCTCGGCCCCGATTTGCAGGGCTTGACCTGCAGCCGATTCCGCCGCGTCCAGCTCCACCAGCGCGAGCGCTGCCGCCGCTTCCAAGACGCAATACTGGAGATCCCCAGGGCGCTTTTCCCGCAACCCTCGGGCATAAGCGAGCGTCTCCTCGAACCGGTCGGGGAGCAGGAAACTCAGCCGGCGCACGCGCTTTGGGTCGCGCCCCTGCAGCATGGTTTGCCACATTTGCTGCGAGACCATTTCTATCGGCGGCTCCCGCTGCAGAGCCGCCAGGTACGCCGCCGCGGCCTGCGAGGGCTGATCGAGTTCCCGCAGGGCATAGCCTCGCAGCCAGTGTACAAGCTCGTACTGTGGCCCCAGGTCGCGGGCGACGCTGGCATCGTGCAGTGTCGCTTCCAGCAACCGCCGGCGCACCGTCTGGTCCGCAGTGTCAATCGCCTGCAGGTAGTTTACGTAGCTTCGCAGGTCGTACGCCAGCAACACATCGGGCCGCAGGGAGATGGCGTGGCTCAGACTGCCGCGAGCGGCGTCGAAATCGTCCCGGCGATATTCCACCACGCCCAGCATCAGATGGGCCAGGTAGCTGGACGGGTCCAACCGGCTCGCCCGACGAAGGTATTCCACCGCGGACTGGCTCACATCTTCAATGCCCAATAGCTTTCCAACAACGCCGCTGGCGATTCCGGCTTCTCCGGGCTGCGAGGCGGCCGCACACATGGCGCCCAGGAGCTGCGCATCGACGAAGTTGTCGACTCGCCAGGTGGGCGGCGGCGGAAGTTGACGCAGTTCCCCGAACAGATAACGCTGCACGTCTTCCAATCGCGATAGCCACTGGCTGGGGCGATAGGTTTGCGCCAAGCCTACGCAGCGATGAAAGCCTTGCAGGCTCCGGCGCTGCTCGACGTCAAGCTTCGGCGGCGGCAGCCCCAACGTGCGGCGTGAGAGCAGCTCCGGCGTCATCGTACTTTTGAGCAGCAGGCTGGCCAGCAATGCAAGCTGCGAGTGGGCTTGTTTCTCGATTTCGTCCGCCTCACGGGCGCTCAGCATTTCCACCGGCAAATGCTCCCACCAGTCGGCATGCTCGAATACACCTAGCTCGCGTAGTGCCGATGTCAGCAGGATCCTGGCTTTACGGTCTTCTTCCACCGCGATGAAGGTCACGGCCTCATCCGCGTATCGCTGATAGTCCACGAGCCGCGCCATCTGAGCGGCGTGCCGAGACAACTCGCTCAGCTCGTCCTGCAAACGAGGCTCATCGGCGCAAGCTTGCTCTCCCTGGCGAAAAAAGCTCAGCGCCGAGGCAAACCTTCCGTCGCGAGCCTCCGAAAGGCCGATCTGCGTGCTGGCCCGGGCGGCGGCGCGGCGTTCGTCCAGTCGCTGCTGATCCTCCCCCGCGCGCTGGAGTTGTTGTTGCTGAAGCTCGTACGCGTGCCGCTGCTGCCGGGCTTGCGCCTGCTGCCAGACAATCGCGCCGATCACAGCAGCCACGCACAACAGGATCGTGGCCACCGTGCCCGAGGCCACGGCGGTCTGATGCCGGCGCAGCGAGCGGGCCAGCGTGGACGCGATCGGTTCGCGGTACGCACTCACCCGCTCATCGGCCAGCCAGCTTTCGAGATCGCGGGCCAGATCGCCTGCCGAGGCGTATCGCTGTTCCGCCTCGTGCTGCATCGCCTTGAGACAGATGGCTTCCAGCGGCCTGGCAACGTCGGGACTTACGGCGCTTGGCCGGGGAAAGTCGCCGCGCTTCACTTTTTCCAGCACGCGTTGAAGCGAGCTATCTGTCTGGGGAGGTCGGCCGGTCAGGAGATGATAGAACGTGGCCCCCAAGCCGTAGATGTCGGTGGCGGGACCCATCTGGTCCACATTCCCGGCGGCCTGCTCGGGACTCATGTAGTGCGGCGTACCCAGCGCGCTGCCGTATTGTGTGGGGACCGACCCGCTGCCAGAGCTGGGAACGAGCATCGACTCGACCGCCGTGCTGCTCTCCGCCACGTCGACCCGCTTGGCCAGCCCCCAATCGACCACCAGCGTCTCGCCGTAGCTGCCCAGCATAATGTTGGCGGGCTTCAGGTCGCGATGCACGACGCCGCGGCTGTGCGCGTAGTCGATCGTGTTGCAGACATCGATGAATCGCCGCAGCAGCTTGCGCAGCTCCAGGGACCGCGCGGCGGGATCGGAGGACGCGGCGGAGTCGTGATAACGCTTGATCTGGACCTCCAGTGTCACGCCGCGGATGAGCCGCATGGCGTAGTAGTAGCGGCCGTCGGCTTGCCGGCCCAACGCATAGACCGGCACCACGCCTGGATGCTCCAGACGGCCGGTGATTTCGGCCTCCAGCAGGAACCGCTCGTTGCAATCGGGATGCTCTCGCCAGCGCTCCAAGATTTGCTTGAGCGCCACGTTGCGGTTTAGTTGCGTGTCGTGGGCGATGAAGACTTCGCCCAGTCCTCCGCGGGCCAGTGCTTCGCGAATCTCAAAGCGGTGCATCTCGCTTTCGGTTGCTTGGCGTAGCGTGCCTGTCTCCCCAGGGCCGATACGCGCCAGCGCTTCGCGGACAGCACCAAACAGATCGGCGCCTAGCGTCTGCGAGAGCGATTCGTGAAGCTCGCTTTCCGACTTGGCCTGGACGATCGATTCGACAATCTCCTGCTGAGACTCCGTGATGAAGCCTCGCCTGCGCAGCGTGTCGGCCAGAGGCTGCCTCTGCTCTTCCTGGGCCCAGGCGATCGTGGCTGCAATCAGTTCCTCGGGCTTGAGGAATTGCTGGGAGACGGCCACCATGCCCAACAGCAGTTGGCGATCTGGGGATGGGTCACTCATGGCGTGTGCCTGCTGCGGATCTTGGACGAAGTCAGTGCTTCATCCGTCGCTGGATTGTCTTGAGCACGACTTATGATAGGCTATATACCACGGACTTTCGCCAGGAGCCGCCCATGTCCGCCAACGATCGACTGAGCCAGATCCCCACGCTTTGGTCGCTCGTGCAGCATGCCCACGCAGACCAGTCACAGCTTGCCCGCTCGGCGCAGCAGCGCTTGATCGATCGCTACGGCGGGGCGATTCGGCGTTATTTGCTGGGGGCCTTGCGGGATGAAGCTGCGGCCGACGATGCCTACCAGGAGTTCGCGCTGCGGTTTCTCCAGGGCGACTATCGTTCGGCCGACCCGGAGCGAGGCCGTTTCCGCAGTTTTCTGAAGACCATCCTGTATCGTCTGGTGGTGGAACACCATCGCCGCCAGAAACGACAAAGATCTCCCCAGATGGCCAGCGAGTTCCCCGAACCCGGCGTTTGGGACGCCTCGCAAAGCGACGAACAATTCCGGCAGACGTGGCGCGATGAGTCGCTCAAGCGAGCCTGGGACGCCCTGAAGGATCTGGAAGCCGCGTCGGGCCGGCCGGTATTCACGGTCATGCAGGCTCGCGTGGCAGGGCCGGACTTGAACTCGGCCGAAATGGCAGTGCAACTCTCCCGGCAGCTAGGCAAGCAGATTACGCTGGCCAATCTGCGCGTCATGCTGCACCGCTCGCGCGACGAATTCGCGCGGCTGTTGTTCGATGAAGTGGCCGACACGCTGGATGAGCCAACGCGAGCGAGCATCGAAGAAGAGCTGAGCGACCTGGGCCTGCTGGAATACTGTCGCCCAGCCCTCCAGCGGCTGGACGGCGAGACCCCGAGCTAACCCGCGAGCGAATCGCACGCGATGGCATCGCACTTTGCCAGGTGGTAAACGATCGAGGACGCGGTCGGCCTTGTGCTTCCGCCCAGTCTGACGGGCAGCGACTCGACGCCGCGGATGACGCCCAAGTTCGTCACGTAGGGGATTTCTTCCGCGGGAATGGCAAGTTCCAGATTCGGGAACCGCGTCAACAGCGCCTGGATGGCGATCGCCGCTTCGGTGCGCGTCAGCTTCGCTCCCAGGCAGAAATGCACGCCGCTTCCCAGCGCCAGATGGCGATTGGCGGTGCGGGCCACGTCGAACTCTTCGGCGTTTTCGAATTGAGCCTCGTCCCGGTTGGCTGCCGCCAGGGCCGGTACGATGTAGTCGCCCCGCTTCAACTGCTGGCCGTAGAACTCCATGTCGTGGGCGACATAACGGGCTTTGGCGAACAACACGGGTGAGTTGAAACGCAGGCTCTCATCGACGACGGTTTCTGCGCGGCTCCAGTCGGCCATCAGCTTGGCCTTCTGGTCCGGCCGATGCACCAGCGCGATCACGGTGGAGGTAATCAAGTGCACCGTGGTTTCGTGTCCAGCGATCAGCAGCAAAAACAGCATCGCCACCAATTCGTCCTCGCTGAGCCGATCCCCTTCCTCTTCCGCTGCGACCAGCGCGGCGATCAAGCCTTCACGCGGCTCCTGACGGCAGAGCCGAATTTGCTGGCGGAAGTAGCCGTTCAAGCGGAAGAACGTCGGCACGGCCATCATCAAACTCGCCGGCGATCCGCCGGAGAGAAGTTTCTTGGCCCAACGAGTGAACTTCGCACGATCGGCCAGCGGCAACCCCAGAACTTCGCAAATGACCGTCAGCGGCAACGGGCGTGCGAACTGGGCCAGCAGGTCGACCTCGCCAGCGTCGCCTGCTTTGGCGATCATCTTTTCGATCAGCTCGTTGGTGAGGGCTTCCAGGCGGCCCCGCATTCCTTCCACGCTATGACGCTGAAAGGCCTTGTCGACTAGGTTTCGCAAGCGGCGATGGTCCTTGCCGTCGCGGTTGAGCATGTGCTTGGTGAAGTTCCGCACCATTTTGGGAACCCACCACCCGAACCCCGGCAGATTCTTCTTGCCGGCATTACGGGGATCCATGACAAACGCATCCTGGTCGCGCAGCACGCGTTGCACGCTTTCATAGGTCGTCGCGATCCAGGCCTCACCCAGCCGGGGGAAATCGGTGTGAATAACCGGCCCCGCACCACGCATGCGGGCCAGAACGGGAAAGGGGTTGCTCGTAAATTCTGCGGAAGAGAGATCGTATCGCGGCGTTGTCATCGGACCGCTCCTGGCGTCTGAGAGTGCGTTGCAAGTGCGGCTGATGGCGCTCATCAACCCTTTCGCACTCTCTTTAGAACCGCCTTGGCTGTCGTTACAGCCGTGCAGCAAGAAGCTGCGTCGGTCCGCCACACCGCCGCGCGCGAGAATTCCATTTCGTTCCTTGCCAGAGCCCGATGGGGTAGGTAATCTGCCGCAGCATGGCCGAGCAGCAATTCCTTCGGGCGCAACCGGCCGGGCACGCCCCACCAGTGGGGTACACGGTCTTCAGCGGCCGTAAGTGCCGGTGCAGCGGGCGTTCGCAAAGCCGGGTTCGACACGCGCATCGTGCATCCGTTCGCGTCCAGCCATCATCGCCGGCCGTTGCATCCCGACGAGAAAACGGATGACCACGATCTGGAGGCGAACTTCCGCGCGGCCGTCAATGGCTATGGCCCGGCCGTTTCATTCGCGTGACGCGGGCAGCAGTGACAAAAGTGAATCACCCTGTCACCCTGGTTGCCTCGTACCGAACTGTCACCGTGGTGCTGATCCCGCCGCGGGGCGTGAAGGCGGCGCGGAGCGTCATCCAGCGGGGTTCAACGGCGGCCACGAGGTCGTCCAGGATGTGATTCGTGGCGTGCTCGTAAAAGATGCCTTGATTGCGATACTCTTGCAGATAGAGCTTCAGGCTTTTGAGCTCCACGCACTTTACTGCCGGACAATAAGAGATGGTCAGTGTGCCAAAATCGGGCTGGCCCGTCTTGGGACAGACGGACGTGAACTCGGGACAGACGATCTCGATCGTGTATTCCCGGTCTGGATACTGGTTGTCGAACGTTTCCAACAGCGCGGCAGACATTGGCGGTCAGACTAATCCAAAGTGGGTGTCGATCGGTTTTTGATATTCCCGCAGCGTGCCTTCCAGCACTTCACGCACTTGAACGGCACGCCCGGCGCGGGCCGATTCCAGGATGGCAAACGCGGCCGCCAGGTCCCGCAAGCCCTCTCGGCCGCTCGTCTCCGGTTGACGCCGTTGACGAATCGCCTCCAGCCAATCGTGCTGGCTGAGCGCGAAGCTGTCTTCCAAACCCAACGGGAAATGGGCCGCTTGCGACGCGGGTTCGGCCTCGCGGCGATAGAGTTCCGCCAGGCTGACTTGCTTGCCGCCGTCGAGCCTTACTTCGTCGCCCGTCACGCGAGCGCCATTGCCGTAGTACACCATGCCCTGGCCGATGGTGGTGG
>JBGTDH010000330.1:0-5954 GCA_041748435.1 Pirellulales bacterium | reverse complement strand
TTGCGCGGCCGCGTCGCAAAGCAGATCGAATCAGCAGGCGGCGGTAGGGCGAGGCGGTCGTGGAGCCAGCGTATGGCGCGCGGGAATTGGCCCGCGGCGCCGAGAGGAAACCCAGACAGGCAAGGCGGAGGGTGCTATAGTACGCCGGTCGTTTCCGAGAGCGTGGCATCGTGTATCCCAAAATTGCACAACTGAAGGACGTGGCGGCGCTGCGCGAACGATTTGCGGAGTTGGGACTGGATCTGCCGATCGATGACGTGGTGCTGACGGCGGCCCAGCGATCGCCCCTGGCGATGCCGCTGGAGATTGGCGGCTTCTCCGTCGGCAATCGTTGGTGCATCCACCCAATGGAAGGCTGGGACGCCAACCCGGATGGTTCCCCTTCGCCCCATACGCTCCGACGCTGGAGAAACTTCGGCTTGAGCGGGGCCAAACTGATTTGGGGTGGCGAAGCAGCAGCCGTGCAGCCGGATGGCAGAGCTAATCCGAATCAAACGCTGGCCACGCCGGAGAATCGCACGGGGCTAACCTCGCTGTTGAGAGAGTTGCAAACGGCACATTACGAACGCTTCGGCACGCTTGAGGATCTTCTGGTCGGCTTGCAGCTCACGCATTCCGGCCGCTTCTCGCGACCCCACGGCAAGCAACTGGAGCCGCGAATTGCCTATCATCACCCGTTGCTGGACGCCAAGTTCGGGATCGATCCGCACGACAGTTCCCTTGTCTGGACCGACGATGATTTGGAGCGGCTGATCGAGCGGTATGTCGCCGCCGCCGGACTGGCGCGTGAGGTCGGCTTTCAGTTTGTCGATATCAAAGCTTGCCACGGATATTTACTGCACGAGTTTCTGAGCGCCCGCGCTCGCCCGGGGCGCTTCGGTGGAGACTTTGCGGGTCGCACGCGGTTGCTGCGGACGATCATCGCGCGGGTGCGCGAGGCGTGTCCAGACTTGATGGTCTTGGTGCGGCTCAGCGCGTTCGACGCGCTGCCGTATCAGACCAGTCGCGAGACCGGCCGGCCGATGCCCTACGAGCATCTGCTGCCGTATGAATATGGCTTCGGTCTGAATCCCGACGCACCGCTGGAGATCGATCTGACCGAAACGATCGAGCTGACCCGGGCGCTGCACGCAGAAAGCGTAGCGGCATTAAACGTCTCGTGCGGCAGCCCCTACTACAACCCGCACATCCAACGGCCGGCGATCTTTCCGCCCAGCGACGGCTATCACCCGCCGGAAGATCCGTTGGTGGGCGTGTGGCGTCAGATCGATGCCGCGCGGCAACTGAAGGCGGCCGTCCCGCAGATGCCCATGGTGGGCACGGGCTACACGTACCTGCAAGACTATTTGCCCCATGTGGCTCAAGCGGTGGTGCGCAGCAGTTGGATCGACGCGGTCGGCCTGGGCCGCATGGTGCTCTCTTGGCCCGAATTGCCGGCCGAGACGCTGGCCACGGGCCGCCTGCAGCGCAAGCGCGTCTGCCGCACGTTCAGCGATTGCACGACCGCCCCGCGCAACGGCATCATCTCCGGCTGCTTCCCGCTCGATCCCTACTACAAAGCCATGCCGGAGGCAGAGCAGGTCAAGCGCGTGAAACAGGAGCTGAAGAGTTGAAGGAGTGAACAGTCGAAGGAGCGCGCGGGGATCACCATTACCACCATTTGGAGTGTCCCATGAGCCAAGACGAATTACTGGCCGCGATTGAAGAGCGTTACTCGTTCAAACTGCCGGCCGCGTATCGCCACGCGGTGCGGGCGGGATGGATCGACACGAACGTCTACGAAAACTACACGCCGATCTTCAACGGCGAATGGCTGCCGCTGGACGCCATTCTGGAGTTCGACTTTCAATCGGTCGATCCCGACACTCCGGCCAATCCTGGGCTGATTCCCTTTGCACAAACCCCCGGCGGCGATCCCTTCTTGTGGTATCCGGCCCGCACAATCGACGGCGAGGCGGTGGTGGGCCTGACCGAATTCGGCCAGTACGATCGCCTTAAACTCGACTCTCCGAGCTTGTTGGGCTTCTGCTACCGTCAGGCCCTGGATCAGGTCTCGACGGGCTGCGAGTACGAAGACGAGAAATCCGCCCTGGAGTTTCTGGCGAAGTGGCGCGGGACATGGTTTCCGTTGTTTCCCACAGCTTGGCAGAAAAGCTTCGCCTCGCTGCCACCCTCGGCCAGCGTCCCGTTCACGCTCACGCTCCCCAGCGGCCGGCAAGAAAGTGGACACAGCTTTATGCACCCTGACGAGTGCGCCAAGATCGTCGCCCGCGACCTCGCCTTTGACGGCATCGACACGACGATCAAGTTCTGAACACCGCGGAAGCGCTAGCAACGGCACTACGGCGGCGGGGGATGATGGCGGCTGTGATGGGCGAACAGCGATTCCAGAGAGCGCCGCACATCGGCCACGTGCAATAGCAGGCTGGCCATTTGCTCGTCGCCGCGCAGCCGACCCTCGGCGTATTTTTCGAGGGCTTCGCCTTTGATCTCCGTTAGCCGGCGACGCAACCGCAGCAAGGTCTCGGCATCGGGCGCGTCGCTCTGCTCCAGGGCTAACGCGTCCAGTTCGATCTCGGTTACCGCGTCCAGGTACTTTTCGAAGCCGATCATCTGACGCCGCACCCACCACCGCCAGGCCACGAAGGACGCCAGCAGGGCCGAGACCACAAAGCTACGGACATTCTCCAGCTTCTCGATTGTGTCGTTGGTAATCACCGGCTCATGGCGATGCAGATAGTTCGCGGCCCCGGCGTGCAACGGAAACTCCAACTGCGTCTCCATCGCCCGCGCATCGAGCGGCATCAGGTGGGCCCGCCGCGCGAACTCGCCTTCGAGCAGCACGCTCATCAATCGCTCAACTGTTTCTTCGGCGACATCTTTCCGGGTGACGAGCAGCAGATGCGGCGCCACCGTGTGCAGCGCCCGCTCGGGCACGGGGGGCGTCACGCTGTAGGTGTAGGCGGGAATCGTGCTATCGTGCAAGTCGCGATCGGTGAGTGTCATAGCTTCGCCGAACGGCAACTCCATCAGCCGATAGCCGTGATCGTGAACCAACGTGTGGCCAAACTCCCACGGGAGGGAAGACACGGCGAAGATGCCGTCAGGTAGATCGGCCGAGGCCAGACCGGCGATCTCTGCATACGTGCGGGATTCGTCGGCGAAGTCGTCCACCGGCCTCAAGCCAATGAAATGCAGGACCTGCAGCGCCACTTTGCGCGTGCCGCCTTCGGCAGGTCCCAGATTCAGCCGCTTGCCGCGCAATGCCGCCGGTCCGGCAGTGGCGAGCTCGCCTCGCACAAAGAGGTGCAGCGGCTCCTCAGTCAAGATGGCAACCTGCCGCAGTTCGGGACGCTGCACGCCGGCGTCGCCTTGCACCAGCGCGGCATCCAGTGTCCCCACGGCTACCTCGTCCAACGATTGTTTGGAGCCCCCCGTCTCTGTGATCGTGATCCCCACGCCCTGGTGACCTGCTTCGCGTTGCAGCGCTTCCAGCAATTGGTGGCGATGCCCCAGCATGGCTCCAGCCGACATCCGCAGCTCGTGCTCAGTTGTGCGACCCCCAAACCAGAACCAGGCCGCCACGAGCACAAGGACTACCGCACCCACGGCCACCAGGCGATTCCTTTGAGCCCGGCGATCCAGCGCGTGACGGGCAACATGTTTCGGATCGGTCGTCATCTTTACGCAATCGTTTAAGTCGCGCCCCGTTGATTCCCAGCAGCCTTGCACTCCGCAGGGAATCATCCGATAAAGGATGGGTCGCGCCAATCGTCCGGTCTATGCCAATTGCTCTGCGAATGTCGAGGCGCTGCAAAATGTGGTCTCCGGATTTTTCTCTCATGTCGCCCGCGGCAACCTACATTTACTCGATGTCTCCAAAGGCCCACCCGTCTTGTCTCGGGCCTTATTTGATTGGCAACTCTGAATTGACACCCTGGGGCCCCCGTTGGACGCTGCCGTTCGGCAGCGTGGGGCAATGCTATGCAACGCCGTGACTTCTTGCGGTCGACCGCGGCCGCCGCGATGACTACCAGTCTCTTGCCGCGCGCTCTGGCGGCTAAGCCCGAGTTGCCCGACGGCAGCGCCGGCACAACCTACGCCACGCCCACGGCGGCACAGAAATCGCCGCGGGAAACGCTGCTCTACACGCCGGGCATTTACGTCGGCACCAAGACCAACAAGCCCGACTATCTGGCCACGGTCGACGTCGATCCGGCTTCGACCACGTATTCGCAAGTGGTGCATCGCCTGCCGATGCCCACCGTGGGCGACGAGTTGCACCACTTTGGCTGGAACGCGTGCAGCAGTTGTCACGGAGAAACGGGCCGCGGCCGCCGCTATCTGGTGCTGCCGGGGCTGAAGTCCAGCCGCATCCATATCGTTGATATGGAAGACCCACGCTATCCCAAGCTGCACAAGGTAATCGAAGGTCAGGAGATTGCCGAGAAGACCAACCTCAGCGCGCCGCACACCGTGCATTGCCTGCCGGACGGGCGGATCATGATCTCCATGCTGGGCGACCGCGCGGGCAACGCCCCCGGCGGGTTTCTGCTGCTCGATCAGCAGTTCCGCATCGCCGGCCGCTGGGAGTCTGGTCTGGACGGCATGCAGTTCAACTACGATTTCTGGTATCAGCCGCGGCACAATGTGATGGTCTCCAGCGAATGGGCCGCGCCGCGCACCTTTCAGGCCGGCTTCAATCCACAAGATGTAGCGGCCGGAAAATACGGCCGGCGGCTGCACCTGTGGGATTGGGAGCGACGCAAGATCACGCAGAGCATCGACCTGGAGTCCAAGGGCAACATTCCGCTCGAGGTGCGGTTCCATCACAACCCCGACAGCTCGCACGGTTACGTCGGCGCCGCGCTCAGCAGCGTGATCTGGCATTGGGAGAAGCGGGACGATTGCTGGCTGGTGGAACGCGTGGTCGATGTAAAGCCGGTCGATCGCGAGGGCTGGCCATTTCCCGTGCCGGGGCTGATCACCGACTTGCTCGTCTCGATGGACGACCGCTACCTGTACTTCTCCAACTGGCTGCACGGCGATATCCGCCAGTACGATATCTCCACGCCGCGAAGTCCCAAGCTGGTGGGCCAAGTGTGGCTAGGCGGCGTCATCGGAAAAATTGGCAGCGTGCGCGGCAAGGAACTTGGCGGCGGTCCGCAGATGCTGCAGCTCAGTCTTGATGGGAAGCGGCTGTATGTAACCAACTCCCTCTACAGCTCGTGGGACAACCAGTTCTATCCGCAGATGGCCGATCAGGGCTCGTACTTGCTGCAGATCGATTGCGACACCGAGAAAGGCGGCCTGAAGGTGAACGAAGACTTCTTTGTCGACTTCGGCAAAGAACCCGACGGTCCCGCGCGTGCCCACGAGATGCGCTTCCCCGGCGGCGATTGCACCAGCGACATCTGGGTGTAACAGGAGCTATAATCTGGCGTGGCAAACAGATCATCGGAGGAATGCCGTGAGGCTCGTTATTCGTTTGAACGCGAAAGAAGAATTGAAAGCACTTCCGATCTTGCTGCGGCATTCGGCGGGCATGGCGTTGCCGGATGCCACCTACGTGGTGTCCCGCGAGGCCGCCCAAGCCTTACGCGGGGCCGGCGTCTTGTTCTCTGAAGTCTCCAGTGAGGTCGGAGCCCCCAGTTTGCAGGGAGCAATCCCCGGTGAAAGAGTATGACATCTATATCCCGCTGTTTTACAACGATGGCTCACCCGTCGAGCCAACAAAGTTGCGAAATCTGCAACGTCGGCTGCTCGATCATTTTGATGGATTGACGTTCTTTCCCAGTCGAACGAAGGCTATTGCCCTACTTTCCGCTGGTCCTGGGGTGATTGTGCGGGGGTTTTCGGGGCGGGTCAATTGCCGTAGGTGGCGGGCTTGAGGCCGAGCAGTTGCACGACCTTGCGCTGCACGGGCGTCAGCGTGGTGAGCAGGATCAGGGGCT
>JBGTDH010000329.1:0-2304 GCA_041748435.1 Pirellulales bacterium | reverse complement strand
CAGGACTTCGCCGGCGAGGACAACGACCCCGCTCGGGCGGCCATCTTCTATGAGCTTCGCAATGGTTTGCTTAAGGTGTCTTACCCGACGTTTGTGGACGGCACCTCGATTGACCCCAGCGGCAAGGTGAGCGAGGTCAATCGCCGCACGGAATTGGCCAACTTGGTGCGCCGCTCCCCTTACATGGGACAAGCGATCGCCAACCGCATGTGGGGCCACTTCTTCGGTTATGGCTTCACCAAGCCGGTTGACGACATGGGTCCCCACAATCCGCCCACGCATCCGGAATTGCTGGAGCGTCTGGGGAACGACTTTGTCTCCCATGGACACGATCTGAAGAAGCTCATCCGCTGGATTACGCTGAGCGACGCTTATGCCCTCTCCAGCCGCGTGAACCTAAGAAATCAGGACTCCAGCGCCGGCGGCAAGCCCAAGTTCAAGGACGATCCCTTGATGGGCGACAAGCCTTTGTTCAGCCACTTCTATCTGCGTCAGATGCAAGCGGAAGAGCTGTACGAATCTTTGCTGGTGGCCACCGAGGCGCACAAGACCCGCGGCAGCTTCGAGGAGCAGGAGCGCACCAAGAGCCAGTGGCTGCAACAGTTCAATACGGCTTTCGGCACCGACGAAGGAGACGAAGCCACGAACTTCAACGGCACCATTCCGCAGGCCTTGATGATGATGAACGGCGATCTGGTGAAGCAGGCCACCTCGGGAAACAAAGGCAGCTTCTTGGAACGGCTGGCCAGCAGCAGCCTCAAGGATGCCGACAAGATCAACCATCTGTATCTGGCTGCTCTCACACGCAAGCCCACGCGGAACGAGTTAACGGTAGCGCAACAGGCTTGGATTGCCCGCAAAGGGAACACGGTGTATGCGCTAGAAGACGTGTTCTGGGTGCTGCTGAATAGCAATGAGTTCATTCTGGTGCATTGAGGCACGTGAGCAACACCGCTAAGCCGCAAGCGGATGGGCTACTGACCACTAACAACTGACAACGGACCACTGACTACCTCGAAGGACCCTCTCATGCGAATTCCCTCCGCGACCCCGTTTGGCATGTCCCGCCGGCACTTCATGGGCCACTTGGCTGCGGCCGGCGCCATGGCCGGACCTGCCATCAGCTTCACCAATGCCCTGGCTGCCAGCAGCGAAGATATGCGCAAACGGCACAAGGCGGCCATCCTGTTGTGGATGGGCGGCGGCCCCAGCACGATGGATATCTGGGACCTGAAGCCGGGCGCCTCGACGGGCGGACCCTTCAAGCCCATCAGCACCAGCGCCAGCGGCGTGCAAATCTGCGAGCACATGCCGCTGATGGCCAAGCAGATGCACAACATGGCCATCATTCGCTCGATGAGCACCCGCGAGGCCGATCACAACCGCGGTCGCTATTACATGCACACGGGCTATGTGCCCAATCCGCAGATCGAGCATCCCGGCTACGGCTCGGTCATCAGTCATGAGCTCGCCAGCCAGGTGCCCGATCTGGAGATTCCGCCGTTCGTCTCGGTCGGCGGCGGCAGCGTGGGTCCCGGTTTCCTGGGCATGACGTACGCTCCGTTTGTGGTCGGCTCCAACGGCGATGTGCGCAATCTGAGCATGGGCATCGAGAACAACCGCCTGATGGAGCGGATGGCCATGCTCGATTCGCTGGAGAAGAGCTTCATCGATCAGAAGCGCGGCGATTCGGCCGCCGAGCACGAGAAGGTGCTTCGCAAGACCCTCAGCCTGATGACCTCCAAGCAGATGGCCGCATTCAAGGTCGATGGCGAGTCGGAAAAGATCAAAGAGCGGTACGGCATCGCCGGCGGTCAGGGCAACGGCATGATGCGTCGCGGCGGCGCGTTCGGCCGCGGTCTGCTGATGGCTCGCCGTCTGGTCGAGTCGGGCGTCTCGTTTGTCGAGGTCGATCTGGGTGGCTGGGACAACCACGCCAACATTCACACGCTCTTCAAGGATCAGAAGCTGCCGGAGCTGGATCAAGCCATGAGCGCCCTGGTGGAGGATCTGGCCGAGAAGGACATGCTGAAGGACACCGCCATCATTTGGATGGGCGAGTTCAGCCGCACGCCCCGCATCAACGGCAACGCCGGCCGCGATCACTGGGCGCGTAGCTGGAGCGTGGTGGTCGGCGGCGCCGGCATGAAGGGTGGCATCGCGGTCGGCGAAACCAATGCCGACGGCACGAGCGTCGAGACGGAGCCTTACACCTCGCAAGATGTGATGGCCAGCGTCTGCAAGGCTTTGGGCATTTCGCTCGAAACCACGTTCACGAGCAAGAACGGCCGGCCAATGAAGATC
>JBGTDH010000328.1:0-11655 GCA_041748435.1 Pirellulales bacterium | reverse complement strand
GCAGATCGAACCGCACCTTGGCGCCGCCCACGCCCAGCAGCCGCGGCAGCAGATCCAGTCGCAGAGTCTCCTGCGGCGCGAACACAAGCGAGGTGCGCTGCGAATCCAGCCGCACGCGTAGTTGATCTCCCGGCGCGCGCCGCACCAGCAGGCGGTTCTTGCGATCATCCAACTCGCTGTTGTGAAAGCCGCTCACCAGGTCCGCCAGCGCAATCTCGACCGGCTTCTCCGGCGGCTTTCCGTCGGCGGGCCACAGTGAGATCAATAACCTCGCCTCGAGCGGCGCCATCACGCCGAGATCGACGCCGTCGTAGGCGCGCACTCCTCGGGCCACAACTTCCAGCTTGCCGGAGTCGATCCACATCGAGCCAGGCTCATCAGCTTCGATGCCCAGCGGACGGGGATCCGACAGGGTTCCCTCACTCAACCGCACGGTGGCCTTCCATAGCCGCTCTGCCCCGCCGCCCCAGGCAATGCGGAGGTGCATCGTTGGCTCGGTCGACTGTGCCGATGACGCGGGGGGCCGGCCGAGGAGGAGGGTGCAGAGCGTCAGACACAGCACAACGCCGCTGCGCGTGAAGCAACGCCTCGACGATGCTCGCGGACTTCCTTGTCCGGCCATCGGCTACCGAGAGAAAGGGCTGAGTAGTTCCCCGGCCAGCAGAATCGCTCCTTCCGGGGCGGCGGATTATAGCTACCGTCCGCCGCGCCAACCACGCTGACTTTGCCCCTGGCGGCGTTGCTAGCTCAGTCCGTGCTGCAAGACCTCTGCTAGCGGCGACCAGGGGGGCTCGCTCTGTCGCACCTCGGCCAGCACGCTCGACAGCAAATCGGCCACTTCGCCGCAGCGATTGGCAACTTCGTTCATTTCCCAGCGATCGTCGGGCTTAGCGTAGAGCAAACGGGGCTCGCTCTCCGCCGCCTGAATCAGGTGCCACGCCGGCGTGCGAAGGGCAAGCTCCTCGCCAGCAACGATGGCAACGCGATCCCGCCACGCGGGCGACTGACCTCGCAACAACGGCAACCAGCTTTTTCCCCACGTGCCAAGCGACTTACTGGGCAAATCAAACCACTCCGCCAAGGTGCAGGCAATGTCTGCCGGCTGCGTGAAATACTGGCTCCGATCCGCGGCCGCCGCGCCATCCGGCAGCCGCGCGATGCAGGGCACATGCAGCAATTCCGCATGCAGCCTCGATCGGCCTGCGGCGGCCTCGGCTAAGCCCACCCGTCCATGCTCTCCCAGCGGATAGCCGCGGGCGCCGATCAGTATCAGCAACGTCTCGCAGGCAGAGGGCTGCGCATCGAACCACTCCAGAAAGGCCTCCAGGCAGCGATCGAGAACAGACACCTGCGCGGCATAGGCCCACCGCCATTGCAGAAGCTCATCGGGATCCGGATCGTCGGGCAACCACAGACGCGGCGGCGTCACAAACTCGGCCGCCGGCACCTCGTCCTCCGCGGCGAACTCTGCCCGCAGCGCCAGGGGTGCGTCCCAGGCCGACTGCATGCCTTGCGCATGCAACCACAGGCAGAACGGGCGTTGGCAGGCCTCGATCCAATCGGCGGCGGACGAGAACAATGCGGAGAATTGCGTGTCCTCGCTGCTGGCGGCCGTTTGCATCCGCGACTCCGGAAGCTGCACGATCTCTTCCAGCGCGGCCGCCAGCGGGTGCATCGCCATCGACGGTTCGTCGGTGATCAGTGCCGAGGCCACGCCTCGCGGCGCGAGCAACGGCAGCCAGCCTGTTTCGCAACGCGTCTTGGAGAGGGCATGACCGCCGGCCCAGTACCCGCGGTACGCGTCTAGCAAATCCGGCGAATCGATCAAGGTCTGATCAAAGACGAATCCCTCGGCCGCGAGCTTATCGACGGCCGGTGTTTGCACCCAGGCGTTGCCATAGCAGCCAAGGAAGCCGGCCCGCAGTCCATCCACAACGATCGTGAGGGCATTCATCCGTGAGTTGTGTTACGGTTGTGGCCGCAGACGTTTCAGTGGCGTCCACTCGTCATCGGTGCTGGGAAAGCCTTCGTAATGAACCAAGTGCAGGCCTCCGCGCGCCTGAAGCACCTTTCCTTTGTACCACACGCCGTTCCATTCGATCTGGACGCGCTGGCCGATTTCCATGGCCGTGGTCTCCGGCTTGCGCACCAGGTCCGGCTCGACCCAGGCATCGCGCTTGGCGGGACGATCGACCCAATCGATCAGGAGTTTTCCCTCCTTCGCGTCGATGATCTTGCCCTTCATCCAGATGCCGCGCGACAGCGCCTCGCAATGCTCGCCCACGCGCGGCGGCGTCTGCTTCTGTGCGGTTGCCATCACCAGGTCCGGGCGGAAACGCCCTAGCGCGACGTGGCAGGCCCGTTGATCTTCGCAGAACGACATCTCGGCGTCGCAATACTCGGCCGCTTCCTCAAACAGGATCCGGCCATCTCGATTCAAGTCCAGCGCGGCGTGGCCGTTGAACAAATTGGCCAGGCACTGCGTGAAGGTCCAGTTGCTGGTGCTCACGCTGGCCGGCTGCGCGCTGGCCAGCACGCCGTAGCCGATCTTCTGCGATCGACGAGCCGCTTCCTCCGCCAGCCCGCCGGAATGGCAACAATCGGCCACGAGCAACGCCAGGCTGCCTTGGAAGCGCGATTCGATGGCGTCGAGCATCTCGGACACCATCCATTTGCTGCCCGTATCGTAAGTGATAAAGTTCACGGGCCGCGTGGGCTCGGAGTAGTCTCGCCCGCCGTGCCCCGTGTAGTAGAACAGCAGCGTGTCTCCCTCTGCCGTCTTCTTTAACAGCTTCTCGAACTCGCTGGCAATATGTTTCTCGGTGGCTTGCTCGTTCTTGATAAACACGATCTGCGATTCCGGCACGCCGCGCTTCTTCAGCGCCTCGAGCATCACCGCATCGACGCGGCCTTCTTCCGGATAGGTTTGCAGCGTAGGACTATCGAACTGCAGCACGCCTACCGCGAAGACCCACGTCCTGGCCGGCTGCCACTCCGGCGTCTCGGCCTGTAGTGTGCCCGCGAACAACGTGCAGATCAGTAGCCACGACCGAATCATTGGAATCTCCCGGACGAGAAGCGTTGCCCAATTCTAGCACCTACGATTGATACAAGTGGGCCACTTGCGCCGCGTAGCCATTATAAAGCTCCGTCTCAAACTCTTCGTTGGTGCCGAGCATCCGCTCGCGGTTCTGCGGCCACGGGCGAGGAACAGCCGGTTCGACGTTCGATTCAAACGGATAAGCCTCCGGCCGGAGCGTCTCCCAGAACGTGGCGGGCTGGCGGCCGACAAACTCAATCCGCTCGATCGACTTGATCGATTTGAAGCCGTATTTCCACGGCACTACCAGACGAATCGGCGCGCCATGCTGTTTGAGCAGCGGATGGCCGTACATGCCCGTGGCTAAAAGCGCCAAATCGTTAGTCGCTTCCGCCAGCGTGAGCCCTTCTGTGTAAGGCCACGGGTATTCCGGGCTGGCCCCTATGCCGGGCGCCTCTTCCGGCCGGTTGAACGAGACGAACCGCACATGCGTGGCTTCCGCCAGCGGGTCCGCGTCTTTGATCAGCGCGGCTAAGGGAAAGCCAGTCCAGGGAATGGCCATGGCCCAGGTCTCCACGCAGCGATGCCGATACTGGCGCTCCGCCAATTGCGGCTGATAGCGGCGCAGAAGCTGATCCATGTCCAGCTTCACCGGATTGCGGCACAGGCCGTCGATCGCCACGGTCCAGGGATCGGTCTTGAACGTCTCGACTAGCCGCCACGACCATTTGAACGAAGAGAACTCGTAGAAGTTGGTGTATCGCGCCGCCGCCGCCTCAACCGTTTCCGCGCGGCGATAGTTGAATCGCTCGTCGCGCTGCGCCGGATACATGCCGGCCCCTGCCAGTCGAGCCAGCCCCTCGGGTGTGCCACCCGCGAGAACATCGGCGTCGCTGCCTTGAAAGCGCTTCCAGCCGAGATAGCCACCGGCGGCGACCGCGCCAATCCCCAAGCCGATGCCCGCCCTGCGGAGAAAGCGGCGACGATTCCCATACACGCATTCCGGCGTTTCCGAACCTCCGCGCGGCGCAAACTGCTTTGCATCGTCCGAACTGGCCATAGCGCGACCTCCGATATGCACGACGATCTCGATGAACACATCATACTACAAACGCCCACCCTTAGGCGTTTTTCAGGGGTTTCCGAGGCGCGGCGCGGGGGGGACCCTGTCTCGCGCCCCGTAAGTCGACGAATGTTGCGCCTTCTTGGAATCTCGTTAAGGAAGACGAGACCGCGTGTTGCCGGCGGGCGACGATCTGAGTTAGAATACGGCGGAGCCAACTCCGCCCGGTGCGACCTATGGAGCAAAACCACCGCACATTTCGACGGCAAGAACCTCTGCCCGGACAGCCCTGTGGCTTTGCCGGAGGGAGTGCCTCTGCGTGTGATGATCGACGTGCCAAGCATCCGGTGCGCAGAATCCCCTGCAACTATTCGAGGATCCGCAACGCGAGGTTGGATTGATCGAAGGACCGCGCAACTGGACCGCTCAACACGATCATTACCTCTACGACGGAGCAAAGAGGACCGATGGACAAGCATACATATGAGCGAGTTGTCGTTTGAAGCCTGCCGTCAAGGCATCGAGTTAACCATCCAAAACGCACTTCGACTGCGTGATGATGCTTTGGAGAATTCCGCGAACGGACGGCCCTACACAGCCGCACTGCTCGGATGCTACGCGTTCGACGAGTTTGGAAAAGCACTCATCGTTGCGAAGACAATGATCCACGCGAAGAAGGCTGGTGAGGCTAGTGTCTCGACCGCGAATCTAAAGGAACTCGGTTTCTTCCACCATGGATCGAAGCTCTCATCGATAAGCCAACTATGGGCCCCGATTATGACCGGATTGCCCCCAGGACACTCGCTCACCGCCAACGCGATCTCGAAATTGGAACAACGCGTTTGGAAAATCCGAAACGCAGTTGCATATGTCGATATAGTGAATGATGAGTTCAAGAGTCCGACCACCGCCATTTCCGGCCAACAATGTGACGACGTAGTGCAGATGCTGTCTGAAATGGGTGAGTTCATGGAGACACATGGCAAGCCCTATTTGCTCGGATTGTGAGCGTGTTCACCGGTGCCCAACACAATCGCCAGGAGACCCATCAGGATGAAGCTTCTCGCGCTAATGTCGATTGCGGCTTTGGTGGGGTGTGCGAGCCCGGCACGACATATCACGACGCGCTTCACACGTACACGTTGGAATCCGGGCAATTGGCGAAACTCCAAACTGAAAGAGACGCAGCTGCAGCGGACGGTGAGGCCTTGGCGCGACGATGGCCGAAATTGCGTGACGAACTGAATAGCGTCCGCCTAGAACTGATCTATGGTCCTGACGAACTTGCGGGAAAAAGTACAGAGCGAGAACGCCAGATTCAGGAGCAAGACCGGCAGCACCTTGACTGGGAGCGCACACATAAGCGGCGACTTTCAGACTTGGATCGGCTAATCCAAATCCAGGTAGAACGTTGCGAACGGGCACGGCGCGAAAAGGAAAGTGCTGAGTCTCGAAACTAGACATGAGCAGGGTTCAATTCACGATCGCAGCCGCCGCTACTGTAGCACGTTCAACTCCCCTGAATTTCAGGGTCGATTTCGGCTTGGTGGTCGTTGCAGTAGGCCATTGTCGTATGCGACCGTGCTAAGCTTTTACAGGACAATTTCCTACTGGAACACAAAAGATGGTTGCTCGAGGCCATGTCCACAACGGAGTTGTGGTGCTGGAGGGCGGCGTGGTGCTGCCCGAGGGACGAGCGGTAATAATCTCGATGTCGCCAGAAGTGATGCGGGCGGCAACAGCACCCCTCAAGCCGCACAGCATTCTCGACATTCAGGCCGTTAGTGTAGGCGCCGTTCTTCGTCCGCTAAGTTCCGATGACGACCTGCTCGGAGAAATGCTGGAAGGACGGCCATGATTCATGGTCTCGACACCGGCTATTTGATCGCTGTCGAGATGCTCGAACACCCCGAGCACCTGGCCGCCAGAGCCACGATCACGAGCCTAATAGCCAAGTCCGATTCGATCGCCCTGGCTCCTCAAGTGCTTGCGGAGTTCATCCATGTCTCTACGGATCCCAGACGTTTTGCGCGGCCGCTCGACACGCACACCGCACGCCAGGTTGCTGAGGAATGGTGGACCGCCGCGGACATCGTGCAAGTCTTTCCGGATGATGCCGGCACGCGCCAGTTTCTCACTTGGCTTCAACAATACTCTTTAGGTCGCAAGAGACTTCTGGACACGCTGCTGGCCGCAACCTACTGGCAAGCCGGCATTCAATCCCTGCTAACCACGAACCCAGCGGACTTTGCGGTGTATGGAGTCTTCACCTGCGTTACACACGCATGAGCCGGTCATCGCCGTGAGAGTGTCTTAGGCCAACCGCCACCCCCGCCCCCTTACGTCTGAATCCCAGCTACAAACGCCCCCAGGTTGAATCACAAGCGGCTCGTTCGTTAGGCTGGCGGTCATGGCGCGAGAGGAACACGATCGCGAAGACCTGATGGCAGAAGCCACGGCCCTGGTCGAACGCGTGGAATTGACGGTCGCCGGATTCCCCGAGCCGATCGTGATCGGCTTTCGCCGCGACGGCTGCGCCAGCTTCTACTTCGGCCCCGATCCAGCCTGGCACTTCAATACACGGCAAGAATTACGGCGAGGCTATGTCAACAATGCTCTGTACAAAGCGGACCGAGGCCGGTTAACTGTCTTGCGGCGGGAGCGCACCACCAACGAAGTTCAGCTTGTCTCGCGGCACCTGACGGAGCCGGAGCACATGCTCCTGGTCGACGCGTTGGGAGAATCGTTAGCGACCGTAAAAACTCAACTCGCTTCCAATAAGTATAGAACTGGACGACAGGTGCCGGCCGGCGATTCGCTCGTGCCGCGAATCGTCGCGTGGCTCAACAACTTGGCAATTCCGATCAGCGTGGCAGCGTCGCCGCACGCGAGATAAGCATCATTCGCAGGAAGACAAGCAATGCACCGGATCCTAATCGTTTTGATGGTCGCCTCGGCTGGTTGGCCAAACGCTCTCGCGGCACAAGACCCTATCGAGCATGGCACGCTGAAGTATGTAGACCGGGTGCAAGCCGATGAGTTGCAAAACGTGGTGAGCATCGATCTGCCGGCCGACGGCAAGTACGTCTACACGGCGGCCTACAACGCCAAGGCGGTGTGCGTCTTTCCACGCGACGGCGAGACCGGCAAGTTCAACGGCGCGCAAACGCTGAGCGATTCCGAGAAGTTCGATGGCGTCACCGCCCTGCGGCTTAGCCCCGACGGCCGCCTGGCCGCGACGGCTGCGTTTCGTTCCCACGCGGTGACGCTCTTGCGGCGGGATGCCCAGGACGGAAGCCTGCAATTGCTCGATGTCGCCCTGCAAAGCAACGATCCCGCGCTGAAGCTCAACTTCGCCGTCGACGTGGCATGGTCGCCCGATTCGCGTTTCGTCTACGTCATTGCCTCGGCCAGCGCCGCGGTGAGCGTGTTTCAGATCGACGGCCAATCAAGACTCAAGCTGGTGCAAGTCCACAACGGAGATGGCCGCAGCCTGGCCGGGGCGCGTGGCATCGCCCTCAGTCCCGACGGGGCAACGGTCTACATCACCAGCGAGGTGTTCAGCACGCTCACCGTGTTGGCTCGCGATGCCAAGAGTGGGGCGCTGACTCTGAAACAAGTCATCCAGGACGAGCAGCGAGGAGTTAGAAGCATTGGCGGAGCGTTCTCCGTGGCGGTCAGCCCCGACGGCAAATCCGTCTATGTCTCCGCCGGTCGTTTCCGCGGCGACAGCGCCATCAGCGTCTTTCGGCAGGAGGCACTGGGAGACCTGCAATTAGTGCAAGAACTTGTCGGCGGCAGCGACGATTTGGCCAGCTTCGTCGGCGGCAATGAAATCCTGATTTCGCGCGACGGACGCAACGCGTATGCCGTGGCCTCGCGCTCCAACTCCCTCGTGAGCTTCCGCCGCGACACAGCCACCGGCAAATTGACGCAGCTTCAGGCCCTCATTCATGAGACCGATGGCGTAGGCCCTTTGGCCGTCGTGAGCGGCCTGGGAATCAGCCCGGACGGCAAATACCTCTACGCGGCCGCGGAAGAAAGTGGCGCCGTCTCCATCTTCCGCCGCACGATCGCGATGCCCTAACCGCCTGGTGCCAGCAAGATAGCATCGGTTTGAATGCGATTGACGGCGTTGGATGCCAAGCCGCAAACTGTAAACCATCGCTAACGATCGACGGACTCGCCAGGTGAGACAGCAAGGATGCTTCCGCTCCGCCCCTGCGTGGTAATTGGCACTCGGCCCGAAGCGATCAAGCTCGCGCCGGTGCTCGAGGAATGCCGTCGTCGCGGCGGAGCGATCGAACCGCTGGTCTGCCTCACGGGCCAGCATCGCGAGTTGCTGCTCCCCGTGATCGATTACTTCGGCATCCGGGCTGATTTTTCTTTGGACGTGATGCGTGCCGATCAGAGCCTGGCCGCGTTGACAGCGCGCTTGCTCGAAGGGCTCGATGATGTGCTCCAACAGTGTCAGCCCGATTGCATTGTGGCACAAGGAGATACCACCAGCGTCCTGGCGGCCGGCCTGGCGGCGTTCTATCGCCGTCTGCCGCTGGTGCATGTGGAGGCCGGCCTAAGATCGGGCAGCTTGAACGCTCCGTGGCCCGAGGAGTTCAATCGCCGAGTCGCCAGTATCGTCGCGACTCTGCATTGTGCTCCCACCGCCGGCGCCGCGAACAACTTGGAGTCCGCCGGCATCGACGCCGACTCGATCCGCATTACCGGCAACACGGTGGTCGATGCCTTGCAAGCCACACTCCGTCGCGAGCATGGGCGTTCCGCTTTCTGGGAAGCACGGCATTCGATTTGGAAAAACCAGCGGATGGTGCTTATCACCTGCCATCGCCGGGAGAACCTCGGAGATGCCCTGGAAAACATCTGCCGCGCGATCGCCGAACTTGCCGGCCGCTTTCCCCAAGTGGCCTTTGTCTGGCCGGTGCATCTCAATCCCCAGGTGAGGCTTGCCACTGCGACTCTGTCGGATCGAGACAACCTACATTTGTTGCCTCCCGCCAGTTACCCGGAGTTCGTGTGGCTGCTGGATCGGGCCACGCTGGTGCTGACCGATTCCGGCGGCGTGCAGGAGGAGGCGCCTTCGCTCGGAAAACCGGTGCTGGTGCTGCGAGAAACGACCGAGCGCCCGGAAGCGGTGCAATCCGGCGTGGCGGAGTTGATCGGCACCGATGGCGATGCCATCATCGCGCGCGTAACTAGTTTGCTGCACAATCCGGTCGAACTGCAACGTCTTCGACCAACGCAAAACCCCTTCGGGGACGGCCACGCCAGCCGCCGCATTGTCGACTGGATGCTCGAGCGCATTCCCGCCGCATCCCGAACCCGCCGCGTCGCGTAGTCACTTGCCTATGCCAACGGGTTAGACCACCTCGCGCACTTGGCATCGCGGAAAGAGGCGCGATATAGTTGTAGCCGTGATTCTGCCCGTTTAGGAGTGCCGCCATGAGCTTGCTCTACATTGTCTTGCCGAGCGCCGTGATTCTCACGGTGGCCTATCTGACCTATGGCAAGCTGCTCACGCGGCTGCTGCAACTGGATCCAAACCGCCAGACGCCTGCCGTGCTGCAACGGGATGATGTCGATTACGTGCCCATCGAATCGAAGTTTCTGTTGAGCCAGCATTTTTCGGCCATCGCCGCGGCCGGCCCCATCGTTGGTCCCATTCTGGCGGGCATCTGGTTCGGCTGGCTGCCGGCTTTGATCTGGATCCTGATCGGTTCCATCTTCATCGGCGGCGTGCATGACTTCACCGCCCTCGTGGCTTCCATCCGGCACAAGGCCCGCTCGATTGCCGAGGTGGTTCACGATCATATGAGCCGCCGAGCGTTCCTGCTGTTTCTGTCGTTCGTGTGGCTGGCGCTGGTCTATATCATTGTGGCGTTCACGGATATTACGGCCGCCTCCTTCGTCGGGAAGCAAGACCTAAGCATCTCCCAAGAAGTGGGCACAGAATCCGGCGCCTCGGGCGCTGCCGCGGCCGCTGGCAAGTACGTGGTGAGCGGCGCCGGCATCGCCACTTCCTCCCTGTTGTATCTGGGACTGCCGATCATCATGGGCCTGATGCTTCGCTACACGCGGCTCTCCTTGAATTGGGCCACGCTCATTTTCGGCTCGCTGGTGCTGGTCATCATCTGGGTCGGGCAGAAGATTCCGTTTGATCTCGAAGCCTGGCTCAATATCAGCGAACACGATGCCCACAAAATCTGGGACGTGGCCTTGCTGGGCTACTGCCTGGTGGCTGCCGTCGTGCCGATGTGGCTGTTGCTGCAACCCCGCGGGCACCTGGGGGGCTATTTTCTGTACGCGGCCTTGGCCAGTGGCACCATTGGCTTGCTGATCGGCAGCGTGATGTCGGACCGGCTGGCGATTCAGTACCCGGCCTTCATCGGCTGGGAATCGGCCAAGGGGCAACCGCTCTTGCCTATTCTGTTTATCACCATCGCCTGCGGAGCGTGCTCGGGCTTTCATTCGTTGATTGCTTCCGGCACGACCTCCAAGCAACTCAAAGTGGAGACCGATGCCCGGCCGATCGGCTACGGCGCCATGCTGCTGGAGGCCATGGTGGCCATTATCTCCCTCTCCTGCGTGATGGTGTTGGCCCAAGGCTCTACCGTGCTGACCAAGTCGCCCAATTTCGTGTACGCGTTGGGCATGGGAAGATTCCTGGAGACGTTCGGCATCCCCGCCGCCTTTGGAGTTTCGTTCGCCCTGATGGCGTTCACTACGTTTGTCTACGACACCCTCGATGTCTGCACGCGGCTGGGTCGGTATATCATCCAGGAGCTGACCGGCTGGCACGACGCGAAGGGCAAATGGCTGGGAACGTGCATCACGGCCAGCGCGCCGCTGTTCTTTGTGATGCAGACCACGCTGGGACCGGATGGCAAGCCGATTCCCGCCTGGCAACTTTTCTGGCCGCTGTTTGGCGCAAGCAATCAGCTCCTGGCCGCGCTCACGCTGCTGGGCGTGACCGTCTGGCTGTGGCGCACGCGCCGCGCCTGGTGGGTCATTCCCGTCACTGGCATTCCCACCGTCTTCATGTACACCATGAGCACCTGGGCCTTGGTGCAGATCATCCGCGGCAAATGGGCCACCGGCATCACGGCCGATCCGGTGCCCTGGATCGCGGTCGTGCTCGTGGCGTTAGCCGTGCTGATGCTGATCGAAGCTATCCGCGTCTTCGGCGGCTCCGTCGCTCCGCCTAGAAACCCGCTCGCTCAACCCGGTCCCGCGACGGCCTCGTGACTTGATTCCCTTTGCGGCGCGGCTAGCATGAGCGTGGCCGTTCGATAGACTAATTGTTCGTGCTCGATTCCTGGGAGCATCGTCATGCCCTCCCGCGTCACGTCCGTCGCTCGTCGTCATGCCCAGTTCGAAGAGGAGCAGCCATTCTTGCTCTTCCGACTGGAGACGTGGCTTCTCATATCTCTGGTGGCGCTCGTCTTCCAGATTTATCCCGCAGCTTTCTGGACGCTGCTCTACGCCATCGACGTGCGCAACTGGACCTGGAGCGTCTGGGTCGGAGTCGAGATCGCCG
>JBGTDH010000327.1:0-4003 GCA_041748435.1 Pirellulales bacterium | reverse complement strand
AGTTTGGGAAAGTTGTTCTTGGTTGCGGTAGTCATGAATGAAGGTTTCCTGGGTTGCTCAGTCGATTATGAATGAACCACAGAGGCACAGAGGACACAGAGACGGAAGACGAGGGGAAAGGAAAACTATAAGACCATACGTTTGATGCCGTCTTTGAGTAAGGGGACGTTGAAGTTGATCAATAGCCCGACATGCACGTGCGAAAGCTTCATGTAGGTTAGAAGCTGAGCTTCGTGAACGGGGTGTAGCTTTTCGACGGCTTTCAGCTCGACGACCAGCTCGCCCGGAAAGTACAAATCCATCTTCAATTCGGCGTCAAGGTCGTCGCCCTTATAGACCAATGGCACGGGCCACTGCTCGCGGCAGGGAATTCCTTGCCGCGCCAGCTCGTTCTCCATGCACTTCTGATAGATCGGTTCCAGAAGCCCCGGACCCATGACGCGGTGAACCTCAATAGCCGCCCCGATTACCCGGCGAGTGAGTTCACCCTGCTCTTCGCTCATCTCTTCGTCCTCTGTGCCCTCTGTGCCTCTGTGGTTTAATCGTCTGGGTGCGTGGTCATGCCGTGCGCCGATAATCTCCCACGTCCGGCAGCTTGGCATGCACGTCGGGGCCGAAGTAGCGGAGGCCGACGAGGGGTTCGCTGCCGGTGTTCTCCACCTCCACGCCGTTCTTGGCGGCCTCGAAGGTGATGAAGACTTCGTCTTCCGTCGCTTCGCCGAAGTGGATCATGGCCGGCGTCTGCAACGCAAGCTTGCCCATGCGGCCGCGGCCTTGCACGGTGATCCAGCCGCTGGCGCCAGGGTCTTTGACGGTGCATTTTGCGCCGGGTTCCAAGGTCAACTCCTTGGCGCTGAAAAGTTGCTCGCCGTCGACGGTGCCGTACACGATCCATTTATCCGTGTAGCCTTTGGCCGAACGGCTCTTGTCGACGATTGGCTCCAGGTAGTTGTGCTCCTTGAAGTGCGTGTCGACGTTCTTCTCCCAATCCAACTGCTCGATGATGAAATCCAGATCCTGATGCTTAGCTTTCGGCACGTCTTTCACCAAGAGCGACCATGGCACGTAGCGCCCCTCGACGATGTTCTGGAACATGCCAAAGACGTCGCTCCCCCACTGCGGCTCGTAGGTGCAGAGCGAGCCGGGGGCATGCAAAACGCCGGGAGGAATCAGCCAGCCCGTGCCGCGACGCAGCCGGTACGCGCGGGATAGATCGAGTATTCCGTTGTCGCCCTTGTCCCAATTCTCCAGGCAGCGGCGAATCTGCTGCTTCGTCGTGCCCGGCTCCAAGCCCATGAAGGTGTAGGCAAAATTGTTGTCGACGTTGTTGTACTGCGGCGGGAAGTAGTAGCTCTCCGGCTTGCCTTGCTGGCCCGTCAGGGCGGCATGCTTGAAGCTCTGATGCATGTGATGCGGAATCGGCCCCATGTTGTCGAAGAACTTCGAGTACACGGGCCACCGCTTGTACTTGGAGAACATCTTCTTGCCGATCAGCGCGGCGCCGCTCTCTTCGACCGCTTGCCGCAAGGTAAAACGCTGGCCCTCGAACGCCACATAGCTCAAGCCTTCATCGGGCGTGCGGTTGTCGTTGGCTGCTTCCGTGGCACTGGCGAACCAGCGCTCATCGATGCCGCCGCGGTTGGCGCCAAAGGCGTACCAATCGCCGGGGGCCAGCTTAATGCGCTTGCCCGGATGCAGGAAGCTGCGCGGCACCCAGGTGGGCGTGAGCCGCAACAGCCCCTCGCCGGCATCCAAGGCCCGCTGGAGGAGAGAGCCGACATTGTCTTTCTTGGCCGTACGGGGAGCCTGCCTGATCACGGAGAAACCTCGCTGCTGGTTAGTGGGTGAGCGTGGGAAATGCTCGAATGGCTGTTTATATGTCCGGCGTTCACGAGTCGCAACTAGGTCCGCAAGGGACAATCGACGGCCGAATCCTGGTGGTCTCGCAGACTCGACTCCACCCTTCGTCGATCAACCGTGCGATGAACGAGTCTGCGGCTACTTGCAATCGCCGGCAAACTCCGGTACTTCTACGGTTACGCGAACGCTCACGCGCGAAAAAAGTTCTGGACCAGCAAGGTGGCCCTGTCATGGCTGATGAGAAGCAAGACAAGTCGGATGGCGGCAAACGCATCTTGCTGGTCGATGACGATGCAGAAATCATCGAGTCGATGCGGCTGGCGCTGGAAGCCCGCGGCTACCGGATCCTGGTGGCGCGCGACGGCAACCAGGGGCTGGCCATGGCGGAGCGGGAAGATCCCGATCTGGTGATCCTCGACATGATGATGCCCAAGCGCTCCGGCTTTCTGGTGCTGGAGAAGCTTCGCCGCACGCGACCCGTTCCGCTGCGGGTGATTATGATCACGGCCAACGAAGGCAGCCGGCACAAGGCCTATGCGGAAATGCTGGGCGTCGACGATTACATTCGCAAGCCCTTCGCCATGGATCGTCTGATGGACAGCGTCGCCCGCCTGTTGGCGTGAGTCACCGCGTTCTCTTGGCATGTTTGGCCGAGTTCGGCGGCGAGTCGCGCTCGCCGTGTGCAAAAAAATTGCCAGACGCAGCCAATTGTCAGAATTAACTATAAGGCCAATTGCATCAAGACGTTGCAATCATAAGCTGGCCTGCATTCGTCGCTCCTGGCAGGCGTGCGCATAAACTCTTGTATTGCCCGGGGTGCGCTTGAGAGCGATACTTGAGAGTAGAGACAGGGGTCATATAAGAGGAACCGCTGGGAACAGAAGCTCGCCCTCGTCTGGCGAGCCGCGCCGGCCCAACCAAGTCCCCCCCCGCACCGCGTTTCCCTCTGATCTTTTCCAAGTTTCTCCCTGGTTCAAACCAGCTCTCGGTTTGACCTGCGCCGTTGGCCGCGGCTTGCCCTCTCCGCCGGGATCCCGCCCTAGGGATACTCTGCGTTGGCGGTTGCGCGGTCCGCAACGCGAGATCAAGGCGATTGCCGCCAGGAAGACGCACGATTCGATCGCGGGATGCGTAGTGAAGAGACTCCTGTGTTCAGGACTTTAGGCTTTGTCAGGAGTTCGTAGTACCGGCTTCCGCCGGAAGAACCGCCTCAAGGCGGGACTACGAGCCGCATTACATACCGCGGACCACGGGGCCTGCGGAGGAGACTGTCAGATGAGCGATCGCAGCGGCATTATTTCCCTCGTGTCGGCGCGCCAGGACCTCGATCAGTTCCGCCGAAAGAACTGGGAAGGCTCGTTCCCCGAATATCTCGATCTGATTGACGATCAGCCGGATGTCACCCGTAACGCGTTCGAGCGCGTCTACGACATGATCATGACCTACAGCGTCGACATGTACGAAGAGAACCGGGAGAGCAAAACGCACTACCGCTTCTTCGACGATCCGGACGACGACGGCCGCGACGCCGTGTTCGGCCTGGACGAGCAGCTCAACATGTTCGTCAACGCCTTCAAGAGCGCCGCCAAGGGCTACGGGATCGAGAAGCGCGTGCTGCTGCTCCACGGCCCCGTCGGCAGCAGCAAGAGCACAATTGCCCGCTTGTTGAAGAAGGGCTTGGAACGCTATTCCGGGCGCGACGACGGCGCCCTGTTCACGTTGGGCTGGGTCGATCTCAAAGACTCCAGCGATGTGCATTGGTGCCCGATGCACGAAGAGCCGCTGCACCTCATCCCGCACCGCTTCCGCAAGGAAGTGACGGATCGTTTCAACCTCGAGCATCCCGACCGCTACCAGGTGAAGATTGTGGGCGAGCTCTGCCCCTTCTGCCGCTACATCTATTCGGAGCGGCTCAAGCTGTACGGCGGAGACTGGACCCGCGTGATTGAAGACGTGCGCGTCAAGCGGCTGATCCTCAGCGAGAAAGACCGCGTGGGCATCGGCACGTTTCAGCCCAAGGACGAAAAGAACCAGGACAGCACCGAGCTCACGGGCGACATCAACTATCGCAAGATCGCCGAGTACGGCTCCGATTCCGATCCCCGCGCATTCAACTTCGACGGGGAATTGAACGTCGCCACCC
>JBGTDH010000326.1:0-2603 GCA_041748435.1 Pirellulales bacterium | reverse complement strand
CCAACAGTCCGCACGTGGCGGAAGAGGCGCTCAAGCTCATTAAGGTAGACTACGAGCCGCTGCCGGCCGTGACCTGGGTGCTGGACGCCATGCAGGACTCCGCCCCGCTGCTGCATGACGATGTCTTTACCGACGAGATGGGCAAGCGCGGCGACAAGCCCACCAATATCTCGAAGCACTTGCATTTTGAGCAGGGCGACGTCGATGCGGCCTTCAAGCAGTGCGACCTGGTGATCGAGCGGGAATTCCGCACGGCCAGTGTGCATCAGGGCTACATCGAGCCGCACGTCTCGGTGGCGCTGTGGAATCAGGACGGCCATCTCACGATCTGGACCGCCACGCAAGGCGCCTTCACGGCCCGTCAGCAGACGGCGGAGTTGCTGCAACTCCCCGTGTCGCAAGTGACCGTGGTGCCATGCGAGATCGGCGGCGGGTTCGGCGGCAAGATCGCCGTGTATCTGGAGCCGGTCGCGGCGGTACTGAGCCGCAAGTCCGGCCGGCCGGTGAAGATCAGCATGACGCGGGCCGACGTGTTCGAGGGAACCGGTCCCACGCCCGGCTCATTCGTGCGCGTGAAGTTGGGCTGCACCAAGGACGGCCGGCTGCAAGCGGGGGAAGCGTGGCTGGCCTACGATGCCGGCGCGTTTCCCGGCGGCATGATAGGGCCCGGATGCATGTGCGTCTTCAGTTGCTACGATCTGCCGAATGCCCGCGTGGATGGCTACGACGTGTGCATGAACAAGCCCAAGACGCAGGCGTATCGCGCTCCCGGCGCCACGCAAGCGGCCTTTGCGTGCGAGACGGTGATCGATGAGTTGGCCGAGAAGCTCGGTCTCGACCCAATCGAGTTCCGATTGAAGAACGCGGCCAAGGAAGGGACGCGCCGCGTGGATGGTCCCGTCTATCCGCGGATCGGGTTGATCGAATGCTTGCAGGCCGCCAAGGCCTCGCCGCATTTCAACACGCCTCTGACGGGCAAGAACCGCGGCCGTGGCATTGCCGCCGGCTTCTGGTTCAACATCGGGCTGAAGTCCAGCGCCAGCGCCCACGTGAACCCGGACGGACGGTAACGCTGATCGAGGGCTCGACCGATATCGGTGGCACGCGCACCAGCATTGCCATGCAACTGGCGGAGACCTTGGGCATTCGCGCCGAGGAGGTCCTCCCGCAGGTGGCCAACACAGACAGCGTGGGCTACACCGATGTCACGGGGGGCAGCCGGGTGACGTTTGCCACCGGGCTGGCCGCTTACGAAGTGGGCAAGGACCTCCAGCGGCAAATGCGCGAGCGGGCGGCTCTGCTGTGGGAGTGCGAGGCGTCCGAGGTGCAGGTGGCCGAGGGCGTTTACAGCCGCAACGGCAAGTCGCTCACGTTCCAGCAGTTGGCCGGCAAGCTGCACGAGACGGGCGGGGCCGTGATCGGCCGCGCGTCGGTCGATCCGCAAGGTTTCACGAACGGCTTTGCCGTTCACATCGCCGATGTGGAGGTCGATCCCGAGACCGGCAAGACCACGGTCTTGCGCTACACGGCCATTCAGGATGCCGGCCTGGCCGTTCATCCCAGTTACGTGGAGGGACAGATGCAAGGGGGCAGCGTGCAAGGCATTGGTTGGGCGCTCAACGAAGAGTACTTCTTCAACGAGCAGGGGCGGATGACCAACGCCAGCTACCTGGACTATCGCATGCCCACCGCACTGGACTTGCCAATGATCGAGACGATTATCGTCGAGGTGCCCAATCCGTCGCATCCCTACGGCGTGCGTGGCGTGGGAGAGACACCCATCGTGGCACCTCCCGCCACGTTGGCCAATGCCATTTATTACGCGATTGGCGTACGGATGCGGGAACTCCCGATGAGTCCGCCCAAGGTGTGTGCGGCGTTGAAGAAGTAGTCAGCGAGCCAGGCCACGTAGTAATGCCCACCGTGCATATACCGCCGCAAATGCGCGACCTCACGGGTGGACGGGCCGAACTCTCGGTTGCGGGGAGCACGCTGCGGCAGGTAATGGCAGATGTCGAACAGCAATGCCCTGGTCTGACCGCGCGCGTGGTGGCAGACGACCGCATTGCGCCGGGGCTGGCCGTTTCCATTGATGGCGTCGTCACGTCGCGTGGCCTGCTGGCTCGCGTGGAACCTGGCAGCCAGATTCACTTCCTTCCCGCGTTCGGCGGCGGTTGAGTGGGTGAGTTGTTTGATGGCGTCGAGGCCCGGCACGTGACACGCGCGCTTCGCTCGAAGACTCGCGTCGCGGCTAACCAGGGCGATCGGAAGCTGCATCGATGAATTCCGCTGCTATGCATGCAGTGCAGCTTTCGCTAAGCCTGCCTTGACACAGGGCGGGAATTCCAGAGAATCCCGCCTCGCCCTAACGCCGCCGGACGGGGCGATTGTTCCGATAGGCGGTCTGATAACGCAACCAGACGTGATAGCGTCGCAAGGCAAGGAGGCCTTCCGGCATGAGGGATCGCTCCAAAGGGTCGCATGGCGTGAGCTTGCGTGCGGTGTTGCCGGAGGCCGTGTTCTACGGCGCCGACGACATCCGCATCGAAAGCTGCTCGTGCGATTCCCGCCGCTGCCGCGCGGGCGATTTGTTCGTCGCGCTG
>JBGTDH010000325.1:0-2992 GCA_041748435.1 Pirellulales bacterium | reverse complement strand
CCTTCCAGGACTATGGCGCGGCCCTGTTTCTGGGCACGCCGGTGCTGGTGGGCGCGGTGAGCGCCTTCCTCTTCAATCGGCCGTCTCCTCGCGACCTGGGCACCAGCCTGCTGGTGGCGGAGTTGGCAATCCTACTCAGCGGCGCGGCGATTCTGCTGTTCGCCTTTGAAGGCGTGATCTGCCTGGCGATGCTGTTTCCCATGGCCGCCGTGATGGGACTGCTGGGCGGGTTGATCGGCTTTGTGCTCGGCGCCTTCACGCCCACGCGGGCCGCGACAATGTTGATTCCCCTGACCCTGCTGCCGCTGGCGGCCGGGGCAGAACGTGTGCATCGACCGACGCCGCTGTACGAAGTGATCTCCCGCGTGGAGATCGAGGCTCCGCCCGAGCGCGTCTGGCCGCACGTCGTGGGCTTCTCCGAGTTGCCGGCGCCTCCCGCCTGGTACTTCAAGCTGGGCATCGCGTATCCGCAGCGCGCCACGATCTCCGGGGAAGGTGTTGGCGCCGTGCGCCATTGCGAGTTCTCGACCGGCGCGTTCGAGGAACCCATCACCGTCTGGGACGAGCCGCGGCGGCTGGCGTTCGATGTGGCCTCGCAGCCGCCCCCCATGCACGAGCTCAGCCCGTACCGCCACGTGCATCCGCCGCACCTGGATGGCTACCTCCGCTGCCGACGCGGCGAGTTCCGGCTGATTCCCCTGGCCGGCGGCCGCACGCTGCTGGAAGGCAGCACCTGGTACGAATTCCAGATGTACCCGCAAGACTACTGGACGCTCTGGTCCGATCTTTGCATCCACCGCATCCACTGCCGCGTTTTGGAGCACATCAAGACGCTCTCCGAGTCCGGAGGCTGACGCCGCGAAGCCTCTGGCGTTATGATGCAGGGGTTGTCTATTTACATCGACGCACGCCAGCCTCCGAGGGCCGCATGGAAGATCTGGATCTTGTCTCCGTTTACACGCTCAAGAATCCCGCGATTGCGGAGATCGTGAAGAACGCCTTCGAGGCCGAGGGCATTCCCTGCCGCCTGGACAACGAAAGCCAGGCCGGGCTGACGGGGATCTTCGACATTCAGGTTCTCGTGCGATCCGCCGATGCCGTGCGTGCCCGCGAGCTGATCGAAACGCACGTTCCCTACGAGATGGACGACAGCGAGCTGGCGGAGGCAGAATCGCTGGGAGACGGTGATGTTGAGGAAGACGCCTAGACCCGCGGCCTGTTGGAGCATTCATGGCAGAGATTCAGCCAACACATCTTCCAGAGTGTAGGGACATTCGCTGGGGAAGATTGAGTCGGCCAGGCCGGTTTCCGCCGTGGCTTGACGAACACCGTTGGCGTAGGCCTTGGCCAAGGTTGCTACGGCATGGTTGTGCAGCACCCTGCTTTCCAGCAACTCGGTCAGCTCCTGGCGCTGAACTTCGATTGTCTCGCGCCAGCTTCCGGATCGACGACCTGGCTGGTGGCTCCATTTGAGCAAGTGAGCGATCAGCACTGCCAGCCTGCTAATTACCTCACGTCGATCGCGTTGGGCCATATCCGTGAGGTACTCCGCTAAAGAGTCATGGTCGACCTCATCCAGACGCCCCACACGAATCAAGTCAGCAGTGGCATCCAACCATGCCGTCTCGTCAAGCAGGTACAAGTTGGCAAGGGCATGTGGGGTTGGTTGCACCATAACTCAACATCCTCATCGATGGCTGCTACCGGTTGAACAAGAACGCCGGGGTGTTGAGGAGTGCCCAGGCGAGGTCTTGCGCGCCCTTCAAGCGGCTTTGGGCTTTTTGACTCTCGTGCTGGGCGACGGCCGCTTTACGCTGGGCCAGTTCGGTGTCTTGCGAACGATAGTAGTCGGCCAACCGAGCGTGCTGCTCTGTGTCGCGATCGGCAACGGGGATGGCCAGGAGGGCGGCCACTTCGGCCGGGTAAGCCGGTTGACTGCCCTCCAGCTTCACGGGGCGCGGGGCACTCGTGCCGGAGAAACGAAAGCGGCCGATCGTGTGCTGGCCGCCAAAACCTTGCTGCATGTCGACCGTAAGCACGGCGCCGGCCGGCACGTTCTCTTTGATCTCGAACAACGCCGAGTGGGGTTTGCCGAACTCCGGAGAGACGGCCCAACCCTGCTTCGGCGCTGGCACGCCGTCGATCGACAGCGCCGGCGAGAAGCCCGTCTGCGAGAAGCTGGCCGCGGCGTTTTGCAGCGCGATCGGCTGAGCAGCGCCCCCCTCGACCGATGACGTCACGCGAAAGTTGCTCAGCACGAAGTTGCCATTGGGAGCGCGGCCCGGACCCATTGCCGGCAGGCTGGCGTCGGGAAGGACTTCCAACTTGAGCGCCGTAAGACCCTCCAGCGGCGACTTTATCGTGATGGTGTACTTGTCGGTCGCGGGCGCTTCGCCGGTTACGAGGATCGCGCCATCGGGCTGGGTCGTCAACGTGGCCCCGCCGGACGATGCCGCAGCATTCGCCTTCAGCACGCTCCACGAGACGCTGGCCTGCGCGGTCCGGGACCACTCGGCCAGACGCTTGGGCAGCACGTCCTTCTCGTACGCTTCAACAGCCGTCTGTAAGGCACGCCGTTCTTCCTCGTAGGTGTCAAGAGCCTGCCGGCCCGCGGCGATTTCCTGTTCGCTCGGCTCGCGGCAGAGAATCGAAAGGAACAGCCCGCGCACGAGCTTGGCATCGTCCATTTCGGTGGCGGCCAACTTCGAGATCCGATTGCTCGGGTCCTGAACGGCGTTGGCAATCGTGGGGCCATTCACCAAATTCAAGGCCTGCCCTAGGATGACGCCGCCGGAGCGTTCGCACTCGCAGGCGCTCTCGCGCGGCGGCTTGCCGAACAGGCCTAGAAAATCGTCGGGCAGCTTGTCGCTGGAATCCGGGAGCTGCGTGGCGCGGAAGCCGGCCGGCACGCCCGGCAGTTTGGCATCGGAGCCGGTGGCCACATGCACGGCATCGTACAGCGTCTCTGCTGGCAGGCGGCGGGCCAAGGCGT
>JBGTDH010000324.1:0-4135 GCA_041748435.1 Pirellulales bacterium | reverse complement strand
CGATTGAGTTCGCCATGGAGGATGATTCTACACTTTCTGTTCCATCAGAGACTTCAGAAGTTCCATCTCGGCGCGGCTGCCGACGACCAGCGGTGTGCGCTGGTGCAAGCTGGTGGGAGGAATGTCCAGCACGCGATGATGGCCGTCGGTGGCGATCCCGCCGGCTTGTTCCGCCAACAGCGCGATGGGATTGGCTTCGTACAGCAACCGCAGCTTGCCTTGCGGATGGGCCTTGGTAGGAGGGTACAAGAACACGCCCCCTTTCAACAGCGTGCGATGAAAATCGGCCACCAAAGAGCCGATGTAACGCGAGCTATACGTGCGGCCGTCCACGCCTTGCCGCAGACGGGCCAGATAGCGGCGATACACTTCGGGAAAACTGTCGGAGTTGGCCTCGTTTACCGAGTACAGCGAACCTTGCGAGGGCATCGTAATGTGATCGTGGCTCAACAGGTACGCGCCGATCGAAGGCTCCAGCGTGAAGCCATACACGCCGTTGCCCGTGGTGTAGACCAGCATGGTCGATGAGCCATACACCACGTAGCCGGCGGCTACTTGCCGGTAGCCTGGCTGCAAGACATCGGTCAGGGTATCTCGCGCACTGGTGGGATCGGGCTCGCGACGCAATACGGAAAAGATCGTGCCCACGCTGACGTTGACATCGATGTTGCTGGAGCCATCCAGCGGATCGAAGACCACGACGTATTTGCCATGCTCTCGATCCCGCTCCACAACCACCGGCTCTTCGTTCTCTTCCGAGGCCATTACCGCTACATTCCCGCGATTGCCCAGGAACTGCAACAACGCCTGGTTGGCGGCGGCGTCCATCTTCTGAACGGTCTCGCCTTGCACGTTCTGTTCGCCGGTGGCGCCCAGCACGCCCGCCAGGCCGGCCCGCCGGACTTGCGCGGCGATGATCTTGGTGGCCAGAGTAATGCCGGAGAGCAGCCAGGAGAATTCTCCGCTGGCCTGAGGAAAATGCCGTCGCTGCTCCTCGAGGATGTGCTGCTGAACGGTTTGCAAGAGCAAATGGGACATGGTTAACTTCTCGGAGTCGCTGCGCGGATGCCGTCGTTAGTGGGCATCGTAGCGGCGCGAGCGCGTTGAGAACAGCGTCACGGCAGGAAGTCGGGCCAGCGCACCTGCAAACGCGGAATTGACAACGGGCCCGCGGTTCGTCAAAGTCAGCGGCCTAGTGAGCAATTCGAGGAACTGGAGGTGACGCATTGATGGCTTTCTAGGAACCCGCGCCTCGCTGATGTTGGACGTGGTGTTCCTGGCCATGTTCGTGGTGCTTCCCGTCATGGGCTGGAGCATCGCGCAGGTGCGTTATCGCCGCCGCTACCTGCTGCACAAGCGCGTGCAGCTCACGTTGGGGCTGGTGCTGCTGGTGGCGGTGTCGCTGTTCGAAGTCGATATGCAACTGCTCACCGATTGGCGAGCGCGCGCCAAACCCTCGCCCTTCTATCCGGACGCGGTGAACACCAGTCTGGGCATTCACCTGTTTTTTGCCGTGCCGACGACTTTTTTGTGGATCTACGTGATCGTGCAGGCGCTGCGGAAGTTTCCCACGCCCCCCGTACCCGGCGCGCATAGCCGCTCCCACGCGTTTTGGGGTCGATTGGCCGCGATGGAGATGACCATGACTGCCGTAACCGGGTGGATTTTTTATTATCTGGCGTTTGTCGCCGGATGAACGCGGACTTACTGTTGCTTTGCCGCCAGCCAGCCTTGGCCGCGCATCCATTCGGCGCAGCGCTGCGGCCAGGAGTTGCAAGGATGGCCGGTCTGTCGAATGCCGTAACCGTGGCCGCCGGTCGCATACAAGTGCAACTCCGCCGGCACGTCGACTTTCTTTAACTCGGAAAACAGCAACAGGCAGTTGGAGACGGGCACGCGGTCGTCGTAGGAATGCGCCAGGAACATCGGCGGCGTGGTCTTGTCGACCCGCACGTGTTCTCGCAGTTGCCACGGATTGTTTTGCTGGGTCAGACCGGCGGGATAAATGAGCACGGCAAACTCGGGGCGGCACGAGATCTGATCTGCCTCGTCCAACGGCGAGTACTGTCGCTGTTGATGCATCATGGCAGCCAGACCGGCGGTTTCGCCTCCGGCGGAGAAGCCGAGAATGCCGATCCGCTGCGGATCGATGCTCCATCCGGCCGCTTTGTTTCTGACGACGCTTACAGCCCGCTGCGCGTCTTGCACGGCGGCTTCCCAGCGTTTGTCCGGATTGCGGAACGGGACGCGATATTTAAGCACGATGCCCGTGACACCGACGGTATTGAGCCACTGCGCAACCTCGGTCCCTTCGTGATCGAACGCCAGGATATGATGCCCGCCACCGGGGCAGATAATCACGGCCGCGCCGGTGTCCTCCTTCGCGGGTCGATAGATCGAGAGCGTGGGCGTGGATACATTTCCCAGCTTGATGATCGGCCGATCGCCCACCGGCTTATCCTCCGGCTTCGTGGTGTTCGCTTCCGGCGGCAGCGTTTTTATTTCTCCCGGCGGCTTGCCCGGCCACAGATCAACCATCACCGGATCGGCCGCCGACGCCGTGCCGACCAACACACAGAGCGCGAGGGTGTAAGTCCTGAGAGTAGTCCGCATGGTCAAGCTCCATCGAGATCGATCGAGATCAGCCGCATTGTCTTAACACAGTTCCGGCCCTCAAGCAAAGCGGGCCGATTGTGCCCCTGGGAAACTCCATCGTATGATGGCGAGCATTCTAGCGGAGAGAACGATTGATGCAGAGCTTCAAACAACTCACAGCCTGGTTGCAGGAGATGGGCATCGACACGGTGCCCCACACGCAGAAGAACTACTTAGCGCATCTGGTGGCCGTCTATCACCTCATGCAACGCCACGGCCGTGACGAAGAGTTGTGCCTGGCGGGCCTGTTTCATTCGATCTACGGCACCGAGAAGTTTCAGGGCTTCAAGCTCACGCTCGATCGGCGCGAGGAGCTGGCAGCCAAGATCGGTCCGCGCCCCGAGCGGTTGGCGTTTTGGAACTGCTTGATGGATCGCGCCTCAATGGATCGCCAATTGGATCGCACCGCCGGACCGTTCACGATCGACAATCGCGAGACGCGGGAGTCGATGCAGCTTACGCTGGCCGAGTTTGACGACTTGTGCTGTGTCCATCTGTTCGACTGGCTGGAGCAAGCCCACCGCTCCCGCTACGGCCTGGATTATCGTCGCGACGCCTATCGCCGCATGGCCGAGCGCGTGGGAGGCGAGGCGCTGACTGCCTATCGCGAAGTGTTTTCATAAGCTTCTAACACTATCGCATGATCGAGCTCAACCCAAGACGCATTCGCCGCCTCGAACAGGAGACGACAACGTGGCAGAGTTCATTCAGTGTACGGGTTGCTCCAAGCGGTTTTCATCCCGGCCCGACTTGGCCGGCAAGACAGTCAAATGCCCCCAGTGCGGAACGAAGATTGTGGTTTCCTTGGCCCCGGTCGCCGAGTCGCCCCCATCAGCGCACCCTGCGTTGAAAAGTGCCGCCACGCCCCCAAGCGACAAGCCGGCCAAGGCTGCCCGGCGCCCGATTCTCGAAGAGCTAACCACCGCGGACCTGAACTGGCTGCGGATGGCGGGCGCCGTGGCGACGATGGGCGCGCTGTCCCTGGTCCTACCAATATTCGGCCTGCAATTCCGACAGCTCGCCAGACTGGGTGACTCAGCATCAGGAGCGGGAATTCTGCTCATAGTCATAGGAGCAATCATCGCCGCGTTGGTGTTTTTTCGACACAGCAAGGGGCTGGTGCTCAAAATCGGGCTGGCTTGGATGGCTACATCCGTTGTCTCGATTATTGGGTCTTCCGGAGAATCTGTGGGTGAAGTAGATGGCGTTTGGAGCTGCCGCGGTTGGATTTTTGGAGGCATGGCTCGGGCGTTCAAAGGACAGCCAGAGAAAGCGGCCCCGGGGCAAGACGCCAGGGCAGCGGCACGTCTTTGACGCGCCCTTCGGCCCGGTTATCCCTTGCCGAGTTGCGTCCCCGCAGAGCTCGACTACGTTTCACCAGGCAAGGGTCAGTATAGCGGATGCAAGATCGCCATGAAGAAGTGCATCCTGGGCGATTTTCCGGTATGGATGACGTTGCAAGACAACATCCACCGGGGGT
>JBGTDH010000323.1:0-6223 GCA_041748435.1 Pirellulales bacterium | reverse complement strand
AAGGCCGCCTCACCGCCGAGCCGCGCATCCGCCTCTGGCCCGAGCCGGCCGAGTTCCAGCTCGATGCCGGGCCGCTGCTCAGCAAGGTTCGCATCTCTCCAGAAATGTGCGACGCGGGCTTACAGTACATCGCCCCCGTGTTGGCCGGCGTCACGCAAGCGCAGGGCAATTTCTCGATTGCGATGGAGGGCTGCCGCATCCCGCTCGACACGCCGGACCGCGGCGAGATGGCGGGCCAGTTCACGGTTCACTCGGTCGAGATCGGCCCCGGCCCGCTGATTCGCGAGCTGGCTGTGCTGTTGGATCGCCCCGGTGTTGCCAAGCTCAGCAAGGAATCGGTTGTGCCGTTCCGTCTGGTCGACGGGCGCGTGTACCACCGCAACCTGGAACTGGTTTTCCCCGAGATCACCATCCGCACGCATGGCTCGGTAGGCCTCGACCGCACTTTGGCCATTCTCGCCGAAATGCCCGTGCCGCCGAAATGGGTCGGCGCTAACTCGCTGGGGACGGCACTGAGGAATCAAACCATTCGTCTGCCGATCGGTGGAACGCTGAGCCAACCCAAGATCGACGAGAAGGCGTTGGCCCAAGTCTCCGCCGAGTTCCTGAAAACCGGCGCCCGCAACCTCCTCTTCGACGGCCTCAACCGCGGCCTTGACCGCCTCTTCAAACCCCCGGAGTGATCATTCTGCCGTCGCTAGCCGTATTTGCCGATTGAATCACTTTGCATTGGTCGCGCCGGGTGAGCCAGCATCTATCGACATCTGACAACTCTGAAAAGCGAGGGTCACCGTCACACCCGCCCCGTGCAATCCTCGCATGCCCAGCAAGGGCAGTCGCAACGCGAACTCGCCCTCGTTGGCAATGCTGGAAAAGACTGAGAAGCCGCCACGCGCGGGCGGCAGATGACATGCCGGTCCCTGGGCTCTCTCCAGCGTCCCGGGCTTGTTGGGATGCATCCAAAGATTCGCAGCGTATCGATGGAAACTTCTGCCCCGAGCCAAGCCGCCACTCAATCGTGCAAAGTCTGCCACGCTGGTGATGCCAGCGAGCGGCGTAAGATGCGCCGGCTCCATCAGAAGGTCGCCGTTATAGCCTGAATCGAAAATCGCCGGGAAAGCCGCATCATTGGGTCCGGGCTGCATCTGATCGAGCGGCGATACACTGATCCAGACCAGGATTTGGTAGGGGAGAACCACGATCTCCCGCTCGCCGAGAGGGATGCGCGTCGTATGCGAAAAAAACGGCGAATTCGTGATGATCTTCGACACAACGGTAAAGCGAGCGTGCGACGATTATTCAGTATGCCACGTCTTCTTCCATCTCGGGCAGTACGCGAAAGACGATAAACTCATCGCCTTTTAGACCGCGACGAAGACACTCCGCCACGAGTGTCGGTTGAGCATCCGCCAAGCCAATTCGCTCATCGGCTGAATATGCTACCCATGCTCCAAGATGCGACTTCAGCATCTCGTCTAAATCTCGCCGGAATGCCGCTTCTGCGCATCGAATGGCCGGTTTTACGGTGCCTGTTAGCATCGAAGCAATGCTACGAGCGTCTGGCGACGACAGATCGATCTCTTTCGATTGAGTCTGCATAGGCTCTTCGGTCATCTGGTTAAGTGCGCGTCCGACGGCAGCATTATTGTACGATCCCACCTCCGACTGGCGAAAGGTCGCCGAACTCATTCTGTCTCGCCAGCCTGGCCATGCCTCGACCCGTCTTTCCGCTTGTTTGTGGCATGGTTGCCGCGCCGCGTCAGCAGGACCATTCACATGATTACCATGTGCTCGCGTCTAGGGGATCTCCGCCGCGTTCAAGAACTAGCGCGGCACTAATGAGACCAGCATGCGACCAAATAATTCCTTGTTTGAGTCGCTCGACGAACCACTGCTCTTCAGAGGATTCTAAGAGTTCAATAAAGTGCTCGCGCGAACGGTCTACCCCCTGTTTTTCGCATTGAAGCACTTTCTTGCGATGACGTTTTTCAGACCGCGACGAAGACACTCCGCCACGAGTGTCGGCTGAGCATCAGCCAAGCCAATCCGCTCATCGGCTGAATATGCTACCCATGCTCCAAGATGCGACTTGAGCATCTCGTCCAAATCTCGCCGGAATGCCGCTTCTGCGCATCGAATTGCCGGTTTTACGGCGCCTGTTAGCATCGAAGCAATGCTACGAGCGTCTGGCGACGACAGATCGATCTCTTTCGATTGAGTCTGCATAGTCTCTTCGGTCATCTGATTAAGTGCGCGTCCGACGGCAGCACTATTGTACGATCCCGCCTGCGATTGGCGAAAGGTCGCCGACTCATTCCGTCATCGCCAGCCTCGCCAGGGGTATTCGGAGGAAGAACAGGCCGGGGCCGCCGGGTTGCGTGGCGTCGAGGTCGTAGAAGACAACGCCGAGGGTGCGGTCATCGATCTGCACTGTGCGGGGGCAGGCACGGCCGTTGATGGCGCGCCCGGGGTTGTGGTACTCAAACACGCCGTCCCAGGTGAGGCCATCGTCCTTGGAGATGCGATAGCGAATCCGCTCGCCGCCGAAGCCGGGGCCTAGAATCTCGGAGGCCAGGAGCCAGCCGTTAGTCAAGCAGACCAGCTCGTGCCGCCAGCCTTGCGTGGCCAGGTCGGGGAAGTTTCTGATCTCCTGCCAGGTGTGGCCGGCGTCGAGCGAGCGCAGCCCGCGACCGCTGAGGAAGGTTCCGCGGAGTGTGCGCACGATGGGCACGAGTCCATGCACGCGGCCATCGCCGAACGCCTCGGCGGCGCCCCGGGCGGGATCGAAGACGAAGGTCCGATCGTCCAGCGATGCCAGCCAGCGGCCAGGCGCGAGCTCCACCAGCGGATGACGAATGACGCTCCTCACTTGCAGATCGCGCGGAAACGGTCGCGGCTCGCTCCAGGTCTGGCCTTCGTCGCGCGAGGTGGAATAGATCACGCTGCGCGGCTCGGTCTCGTTTGTCTCGCCGCGCCAGCGATTCCAGGCATGCACCATCTCGCCGCTGGCCAACGTCGTGAGCGAGCCCGGATAGTAGGTCTTGCCCACCGTATGCATGAACTGCATCGGCTCGCTCCATGTTCGGCCGCCGTCGCTGCTGCGCGTGATGCGCAGATCACGATGGTTCACCTGCCCGAAGGCAACGACCAGCGTCCCCTGCGTGCTGATGCAGACCGCGGGATGAATGTGACCACCGACAGGGCGCGCGATGCTCACCGGCTGCAAATCTACGTCTTCACATCGAGCCCAGCCCGGCAACAGCAGGGTCATGCAGAGAGTAAATGTCAGACGCTCCATAAGATCCTCCACGGGAAATCAATCGGACGAACACCTTATGCCACAAAACCTGGCCGATGCAAGTAGGTCGCCCCAGAGGCATCGGGTTTCGTGCCTCGCGGCTGACGATTACACTGAGTTGTTATGAGAACCCTACTCCTGGCTGGCAAACAACAGAAGAAGGCAAAATGAGCTACGCAGTTTGCATTCGATGGGGGGCCGTCCTTGTTGCCTTCGCGTCGTGCTTCACGGCAGTTGCGGCCGACGCGCCGGCTCGGAAGCCCAACATCGTGTTTCTCCTGGCCGACGATTTAGGCTGGGGCGATCTGTCGTGCCATGGCAGCACGTGGATCAAGACGCCCCATATGGACCGTCTGGCTCATGAAGGAACCGATTTTCAACAGTTCAACACTGCCAGCCCGGTCTGTTCAGCCAGCCGTGTGGGCTTTCTCACCGGAAGATTCCCCGCCCGCTTTGGCGTGCGCGCCGCCATTGGCGGCACCGCTAAGAATCGCGAACAGCAGCAGGTCGATTGGCTCGATCCGCGCGCCACCACGGCCGCCGCATTGCTCAAGCAGGCCGGCTACGTCACGGGGCACTTCGGCAAGTGGCATCTGTGCAGCGGGCAAGCAGCCGATGCTCCGCTGCCCAAAGACTACGGCTTCGATGAGCACGCTCTGTTCGCGGGCACCTGCCCACCCACGGCCACGACGACGGACTACACCGCGGTGTGGGACGCGGCCATCGCGTTCATGCGTAGTCATCGCGAGCGGCCGTTCTATCTCAACCTCTGGTTTCATGAGACGCACACGGCCCACCATCCCAGCGAGGCGTCGCTCCAGGCGCATGCCCACCTCGACGAAGTCCAGCGCGTCTATGCGGCTACCGCGAGCGAGAGCGATCGCGGCGTGGGACGCGTGCTGGACACATTAAAGAACCTTGGGCTGGAGAACGATACGCTGGTCGTGCTCTCCAGCGACAACGGTCCCGAGCGCACCTCGAAGTTGCAGGAAGAGCTGCGCAATGGATACGGCGCCAAATACAGCGTCGGAGAAACCGGCGGATTGCGCGGCCGCAAGCGCAGCCTGTTCGAAGGGGGTGTGCGCACGCCCTGTCTTGTGCGCTGGCCTGGGCGCGTGTCGGCAGGTCAAGTCAACACAACCGCATCGCTGGCCGCGGTCGATCTTCTTCCCACGCTTTGCGCCGCCGCGGGCGCCGCCATCCCGGATGATGCCCGTCTCGATGGCGAAAGCATGCTGCCGGCCCTCCTGGGCCAGCCACAACCGCGCACCAAGCCGATCTTCTGGGAGTGGTCGCTCGACGCGCAGCCGATCGAGTACACCTGGCCGCGGTGGGCCGTGCGCCACGGAGATTGGAAGCTGCTCAGCGACGGGAAAGCCCGCGCCGAGCTGTATCATCTGTCCGACGATCGTTCCGAGCAGCACAACGTGGCGTCCCAGCACCCGGAGCAAGTGGCACGTTTGCAGCGTCTTCTCGACGAGTGGAAAGCGTCGCTGCCCCCCACTCCGCCGGCAAATTGCATCAGCAAGAAGCGCGCACGCCCCGCCGCTGCTCGACAAAAGACCGCGGATAAGCCAATCACTTTCTGAATGCTGTTGGCACGTCGACATCCAGGCGACCCGATCTGGTAAATGGGACGCTAATCGTCTTCACGGTATTAAAGGGAGTCCCGACAATCTCCACTTTTACACTATCCACATTTCGCAGGCGTTCAAGTTCGTAGTAGCCTGTGTCTTTAGTTCTTGTTCCCTCATCTGAGTCGCCCGACTTGAAAGTCACGTCACGATTGGCCCACGGCTTACCATCAGAAGTTCTAATGTAGCCATATACCGTTGGCGAAGTCTTAGAAGGCTTCCCAGTCGCTGGCGGCCCCTGGGGCTTCCCAAGCGCTGGCGGCCCGTGGTCAATTATTGCCTTTCCCACGACAAATGCCCCCAGGAGGCCAAGCATAATCTTCTCTCGCTTCGCTTTCTCCTTGTCAAGTCGCTCCTGATCACGTGCCGTGAGGATGATAGCCTTATGAACGGCGAGCTGCTCAGACTCCTCAAGGTCTTTCCAGGAAGGCCTCTTGCCGTCCTGGCACCTAAATGCGTTAGCAACGATCTTCTTACATCTTTCCAACTGGCTGGCAGGCCACCGCTGAAGCATCACACATTGCTCGCTAATGCTCAGACCAGACCATATCTTCCACATCCCTTCATCCGTGTAGCCGCCGCTCTTGTCTTTGTCGTTCTCGGCGATCGTGGCGTTCTTACTCGAAAATGTATTGATTACATATGCAGTACTTAAGTCGCGTCTGTCACTAAGCATGTTAGCGAATTCCACGCGGTCGTCTGCAGTAAGGTCCTTCCATTCCCGTGATGCACATACCTTGGGGAAAAGAAACGCTTCTACGACCTCATTTCGAATCTGAATTTCGCTTTCTGAAAGGTCCCGCAGCTGGGATGCCGTAATAGGAAGCGGACTGTTCTCCAAATGAACAAAGGCACACAAACTGTCAGAATAGCGATAGGCACTTTCATCATCTAGAATAATGCGTTCCGTACAGCCCGGTGCCACCATGTACCAGTCTCCAGTCGGCGAAGCTGGAACCAAGTTTTGTTTGTCCAAGACACATTCGCAGACTACGGTTCCCTCACTCTTAATGTCACGAATTTTGCAACTTTGCGGTTCGGTGGGCGAATAAAGGTCGTTTCCAAACGAAGTGAACGTGAGTTTGTCAAATTGGGCACATACTTCTCGATCTCGTGAGTGAGGAATAATGTGGGATGCTACAAGTGCCATACTAGACCTTAAACCAGCGTACCGGGATAGGTGCTGATTCGTGGGGGACAAAAAAAAACTCGAAACCCCGCGGCGATTTCGGTCATTTGAGGGTGGTGAAACTCTCAAGGACCCGAACGCATGGAGGAGTTTCGAGTGAAT
>JBGTDH010000322.1:0-8669 GCA_041748435.1 Pirellulales bacterium | reverse complement strand
TCGAGCGCACTGAGCAGGTTGCGCTCGACGCCAGAAAAGCGGCCGGCGTCCAAGTCGACTAACGCTTGCACGACCGCGATGTTGGGGTCGTTGGCGTTGGCCCGCGTGACCACTGAGAGCAACTTCCGGCCGTCGCTCTCCTTGTCATCCTCCAGCAGCAGGCGCGCCTCGCAGGCTTGGGCGATCGGCGCCAGCGGCTTGGCGATCCGAGCCGCCTGCTGAAAGTCCGCGCGACCCTCCTCAAACTCTTGCAAGTTGTGCCGCACGAGACCACGAGCCAGATAGAGCGCTGCGGCCGTGGGATCAGCGTCAATGGCTTCGCTCAGACTCTGCTCCAAGGCGCGATGCGTGCTGCTGCCTCGCAGCTTCCAGGGATCGGCCAGATAGAACAGGTCGGTCCAGAGCCGCGAGACCTGGCGCTTGCTGGCCGCGTCGTCGATGGCGATTTGCTCCAGCCACGATTCGATCCGCAATCCATTCAAACGCTCGGCGTTCTCGGCAGCGGTGCGTTTGTTCAACTCGGCACTCAACGCGGCCCGCTCCTGGATCTGCCTGGTTGAGAACCGTTTCTTGGTGACCTCGACGTCCTTTTTCCTGCCGTCCTTGTCCGGGACGTCCTTCTTCTTTTCCTTGTAGCTTTCCTCGGGCTTCATCGTCGTCAATCGAAGGCGGATGGCCTCCGATGCCATGAAGAGCCTCTGCACGATGGCTTTCTGCGCGTCGAGTGGCCCCTGGTACTCCTGAATCGCGGCTTTGTTCGCCTCGGGTTCCCCCGCGAGAGCTGCCACGCGCCCCTGCCAAGCCGTGAATTGCTCGCGGACGCTGGTGCGGGCCGGCGCGAGCTGATCCCAAGTGGGAGTCCGCACGGGATTGTCGGGGGGCGACTTGGCCGCCACGTCGGAGAACTTCTTCAAACTCGATAAGGACTTCGTGGCTGGCTTGTCCAGACTAACGAGCAGCTCTTGCACGTGGGCCACGTGCAGCGCGGTGTGCATCCGCTCGCCCCAGGCGGGCACATAGGTCACGATGCCCGACACTTCGCCCAGACTATTGAGCATGGCGCCGCCCCAACTGGTGGGCGGCTGCAGAATATCGGTCCGCAACCAGCAGGTGTCGGGATCGACGCGGTCGGCGTCGTTGTCGAGCTTCTCCAGCCCGAAGAGGAACTGCCGGCCGCCGATAAATCGCGTCAGCTTGCCTTGCGAGAAATCGTAGGGAGCGCCCGCCGCGCTCCCGATGAACTCAACGGCTTCGCCCGGAGCCAAGTCGGCCTTGGCCAACGGAAGCGGCGGCGGAACGTCCTTGGCATTCTTGAGCACCAGAATCACCAGGTCCTTCCCCTGGCGGGCCGCCACGTATCCGGCGACCTCGTGCCGGCTGCCGTCGCGAAACACCACGTTGGCCCCCGAGGCGTTTTGCACCAACTGCAAGCTCGTGGCCACGAAGCCCTGCTCGGAAACGACCACGCAACTTGCCAGCCGCGTCTTCCCAGCCGAGAGAACCGAGATCGTGCCGACGCTGCGGGCAATCGTCTGCCGTTGCTGCGGCGAGAGGGCCTCCGCTGAGGTCGATGCGATCGCACAGATCGCCAGAATGACAAATCGTCGCATGATGATTAGTTCCTCGCATGCTCTTGTTGAATCACGACGATCCATCCGGTGTCGCGGCCAGCATCGGCGCGGCTATCGACCAGCACCGGCTCGAACACGGCCGTCATGGTCCGCCCGGAAAAGGGATCGCGATAATTCGGGTCCAGGCTCCCGCGCAACGGCAGCGAATTGGAATGCGGCGGCTCGCCCAGCCGCTGCTTGGTCAGAGTCTGCAACCCTTCGATGCGCGAGGCCTCGATCCGGAACGGCGCCGTGTCTGGCGGGTCCTGGTTCATCCGCCGTTCCCGAGCCTCCTGTAAGGCCGGATGATGCAAGATCAGGCCGCGCCCCGGTTCATTGATTCCATCTTCACGCAGGTCGATTAGCGCGGCAGACTGGCCGCTCGCCAAGCCGGTGCGCAACGCGGCGAACTTGCCCAGTTCGATCGACATGCCCAGCACGCCGATCGGCGCTTTCATAGGGTCGTTGTGGGGCCAGATGGGCACGGTGAAGGCAACTCGCAGGCTTTTGTCGTTGCTGCTCTGGTAGACGGTCGAGCGATGCACGGTGGTAATGGGCTCCGTTTCCGTCGCGTCTTCGGCGGGCAAGTCGCGCCCCCCGCCGTGAAAATAATCCCGGCCGCGGAAGTTCTTGCCGATGCTGTCGGCCCGGGGCGAGCGGGCCACCTGCGTGCCCACGGCGTCGTCGATGAACCAGCTCTCGGCAGTGGTAGCCTCGCCGTCGCGTCGGAACGCGAGCCAATCTTGCAAACGGCGCTGCATGGCGGGATCTTGCGGCGTCTGAGCCAGGGCCAGCAGGCACTCGTGCAGCTCGTTGTCGGCCGCGTGCTCGGAGAGAATGCGCCACCGCAGGTCGATCTCGGTGGCAATCGTCTTGGCTGCAAACCGCGCCGTCATGCGCATGCTCGTCTCTTGAGCCGATTCTGCTTCCCGCCGGGCCTCGACGGCCTGATTTTTCGCATCGTCCGATACCTCGCGCGCCTCGCCCGCCACAATGGCCGCGTGCCGCTGATGGGCGGCGGAAAAAAACGCGGCGAAGACCAGCGCCGCCGCGGTCACGAGTCCGTAGAGCAGCAGATTGCGATGCAGCCGCCCCCAACGGTTCCAACGCTCAATCCAGGGCTCGTGGTACACCGACACCGGCTCATCGGCCAGCCAGGCTTGCAAGTCGGCCGCCATTTCCAAGGCGCCCGCGTAGCGATCGTGCGGCTGCGTGGCCATGGCCTTGAGACAGATCGCCTCAAGCGGCGGCGCCACGGCCGCGTAAAGTTCCCGAGGGGGCAGAAAGCGCCCCAGGCGAATCTCCTCGAAGACGTCGAGATGCTTGGATTGAAAGGCGGGCTTACCCGTCAGAATCTTGTAGAGCGTGGCCCCCAGAGAATAGACATCGCTGGCCGTGCCGATGGGGGCGTCGGAGTTGGGCAACTGCTCGGGGCTCATGTAGCCGATCGTGCCGGCCCCCGTAACCGACGAGCTCTCATTACGGCGACCCACCAGCATGGTCTTCTCTCCGCTGGACCGGGCGCGCTCGTCCCGCTGCACGCCAATGGCCAGGCCCCAATCCAAGAGCGTAATCTCCTGGAACCGGCCAATCATGATGTTCTCGGGCTTGATATCGCGATGCACGATGCCCCGGTTGTGCGCGTAGGCCACCGTGCCGCACACCGAGACCAAGTGCGACACCAGCCGGTGCAATTCCAACCGAGCGCAACCCTCGCGGTGGAACCGTTCGATCTCCTCCCGCAGCCGCGCGCCTTGCACCAACCGCATGGCGTAGAACGGCCGGCCGTCCCAACTCTCTCCCAAACCGTACACGGGCACCACGCCAGGATGATCCAGTCGACTGGTGATCTCGGCCTCGGTGAGAAACAACTCGACGCAGGTGGGATCGCTGCCGTGGCGCGGCTGGATGAACTTCAGGGCCACATCGCGCTTCAGTTGCACGTCTTCCGCCTTGAACACATCCCCCAATCCGCCGGAATCGTGAAAGCGGAGCTTCACAAATCGCGAGGTGGAGACAATCGTCTCGGCCGTCTGCTCCCCTTGAATCGTCTGCGTGATGTCCGCCCCCAGCACGCGTTGCACGATCTCGATGCGGTCGGGAAAGCGGCGGCGGTACTCTTCGCCATCGATCGAATCGCCGCGCCCGCGACGGTAGCCCACCTCCAGCATCAGCAGCTCGTGCAGCAGCGAGGCGCGAAAGGGTCCTTCGAATTGCGCAACATACTCTTCGATCTTGACCGGCGTTCCGGCACGCAGCGCCGCTTCAAATTGGTCGCAGGCCAGATCGATGCGGGCCGCCAGAGTTCGCCCCGGCCGTGTGGCGTCGGTAACAGCTTCGTTGCTCATACAAGGGTAGTCCAGTGGTCACGAATTCGTTCCAGCTTTCGCTCGACGGTGCGCGTGGCGCATTCCAGACGCAGGCCGATCTCCTCGTTCGTGTAGCCCTGCAGCTTGAGATCGGCCACGGTCCGCAGCGATTTGTCTTCCAGGCTGTCCAGCAAGCGATTGCAGTTCTCCGCCACTTCCTGCGCAAACTCCGGCGTGGGCTCGCGCCCCAGCACCTGCTCAATTCCCGCATCGTCTCGCGCGGCATCGAATCGCCCCACAAATGCCGATTCCCCGCGGACTCTCCCTCCGCCCCGCTTGGCCGTCCTTTGCGCGCGCAGCTGATGAAACGCCTTGTGGGTGGTAATGGTCACCAGCAGCCGCCACAGGGCGTCCCGGTCCTCGATCGCGGAGAAGCGGCCCTCGGCCACACCGCGATAGAAGCTCTGCATGGCGCTGAGGGCCACGTCTTCCTCGTCCGCGGCGCGGCGGCAGGCGGCGTCCAGCTTGCCGCGGGCCAAACGCACCAGCCGGTCGAAATACGCCCGCCAGATCGCGTGCGGAGCGCGGGAATCCCCTTGGGACAGGCGGCCCAACCAAACGGTGATTTCGTCCTCAGCCTGGGAAGCGGAGAGGATTTCCTGGTTAACCATGTCGGGATTTGCCTGGGAAGCGGCCTTAAGACAGAAGATAGCACGGTTCAAGTGGTAATTGTCGAAAACGCAAAAACGTTTCCAAAACTTCGAGGTGAAACATGAAAAGCGTTCGTATCGGGCTGGTCGCGGCACTGTTGGGAATTTGTGCGGGCTGGTCGGGAGAGGCTTTCGCCGAGGAGCACTACAGTTGGTACGAATCTTTCTGGACCCAGCCCGCCTACCAGCACAACTACCACGGCTACTGGCGCGACCAGGGCTACGGCTTCACCAATCGGCCGATCCAGGGCGCTTATTTTCGATCCGAAAGCTACTCGCACTTCGACCCCGTGTTGCGCAACGCGCGCGGCTACTTCTCCCCGCAGGGCTCCCAGCGTCGCTGGTAGCGCGGTGGGCGTCGGCCGCGGCCTTGTGGCGTTGTGGTTCATGTCAGCGCGCGCTGGGAGTGAAGTTGACGAACAGACTGTTTCCTTCCTGGCTGATGGAGAATCTGCCCCTTGCCGTCGGATTGTGGACCTCGGTCCAGGACGTTTTGAACTTCTCACTGTCAAAGCCAACGATGCCGCCCTCCGCAGTCAGGAACTTCCAGGAGCAGTCTTGGCTGTTATCGAAGTTCGCTGCCGGCTCTGCGGCATGCGCGGCATCAAGGGAGTAGACGTCGACTTTGAACGGGCGCTCGGTGGTGGCCGTGATGTTAAGCGTGCCGGTCAAGTCGACATGGTCCCAGTTGGTTCCCGCTTGGCCATCTGCGTCATTGATCTCCCAGCGCATCAGGCCATCGGGTCCGAAGACAAAATCCTTGCCATGCACCGTGCTGAACTTATTCCCGAACTCGTTCCCGGGCACGAACCAGCAGCCTGGACCCACGGTGACGCGGCCGTTGTAAGTGCCGTCTCCACGCGGATGGCCCTCTTCGAGATCGGCGTTGAGCGTGCCGTAGTTGTAGATCGTGTGGTCCTGCCCGGTGATCAGTTCTGCGGAGACTTCACCCCTCGGCTCGATCCGGATGACACCCTTCGAGCTGTCGATGGTTCCTGCCACCGCGAGCTTTCCCGCGGGCTCGACTCGGACATAGCCGTTGGTCCAGATCCTGGCGTTGCGATCCACGGTGACCTGGCCGCCGTCGGCAATTGTCAGCTTGGCCTCGTAACCACCGGGCCCGCCCGCCTCTCCCGCGACGTAGAGATTGCCGGAATTGGTCCAGCGCGAGCCCGCTCCCGCAACGGTTACGAAGCCCTGGCGACCTTTGGCGATCGTGCCGTCCCGAGACTCGACGATGCCGCCGTCCAAAACGTGGAGTGTGCCAATGCCGGTATGGCCGACATAGAGGTCGCGATTGGCTTTCCATGTGGAGCCGGGGCCGGCGACGGTCGCTGCGCCCACGCCACCCGCCACGCCGAGATATCCCGAGTCACAGATCATCGTCGCGCCCTTCTCGACTCTCAACGTTCCGTTTCCAGGACTGCCCACCTCCACCTTGCCGACGCTGAGCCATGCCGACCCAGGTCCGGTGACGATGGCTGTGCCCACAGCGCCTGCGTCGTCGCCTGATCCCCCTCCCACGCGAGCGTCGATGTCGGAGACGCGGCCTCCCCCTTGGATACGCAGCGTGCCGGTGCCAAGTCTTCCCACATACAGCCCCGAGCCGATGTTCCAGTTCGGCGCTCCGGAGGGCGTCTGACCATTGCTGGAACCCACAATGATCGTGCCCGCCGAACGCCGGTCGAATCCGACGATGGTGTCTGCGTGACTAGTCAGCTTCCCCGGTCCCCGCAGAGCCAGGATAGCGCCCACGCCCGTGCTGTCTGCCTGGCTGACGTCAATCGAGTGCGTCGCTTGGGCTGAATTCTCCACGTTCAGATCGGCGGCCAACAGGTATTCGACTTCGCCCTGTTTGACCTGGATTTGATCGCAACGATGGCTCAGCGGTCCGACGCGGACCGTCTGCTTGCCTGCCCGAGCGAACACGGCTGTCCCTGTCGGCGCGAGAGTTGACTCGTGCTCGAGCTTCGCCGCATAACGGCGAGTGCCGGCCGCGCCGGGTGGACTTGCGTCGATGATGCCCAAGAATTCGTGCCGCAAGCGGAAGACGACGCGCTTGGAATCGAGGAACTGCACGAGCGGCAATGCATCGAGCGCGCCAGCGAGTTGGAACAGTCCCCTTCCGGTGGCAACATGCCAGAGTCGGATTTGTTGGTCGCTGCCTCCGCTGAGCAGGGACTTGCCGTCCGGTGAGAATGCGACGACTCCCACGGAGCTGACTGCGTCGAGTGCATGCAGCTCCCTGCGAGTTGCCACGTCCCACAGCTTGATTTGCCCATCCACGCTGCCGGAGGCGAGCATGCTGCCGTCAGCACTAAACGCCAGGCAACGGAGCTCAGCCTCATTCTTTTGGCCTAGTTCCGAGACGCGGCGCAGGCTCGGCGTTTCGGACAAGACAATCACGGGCCCCTCGTTGTGAGCGAGCAGTTCGCCACCAGGTGAAATCGCCATCACCCTGGATTCCGGCGCGTCTGCCGCGGCGATGGATCTTCCACGCCGCGATTCGAAAAGCCGCAGCTTGTTGGGCAAGCCCTCGGGGGCCGTCACGGCAGCAACAAGGTCTCCCTTCGGCAACAAGGCGATGCCATACAACCCCAGCTTCTTGGGCCATTCCCACCTGCCGATTTGCTCGCGTGAACGCAGGTCCCACACACTCATCCATTTTTGATCCAACGGCATCGCGGCGGCGGTGCTGCCATCCGCGGACACAGTCAGCAGATCCCAGGCCGTGGCTTCGACCGGATCCGGCAACCGCTCCTCGACGCCCGCGTCGAGATCGCGAAGCATCACGGCGAAGCGGCCGCAGACCACTTGGGACGTTCCCGGAACATGAGCGAAGCGATAGCCGTGGTTGCTGGGGGCCAGGTAGTAACCGGTGGCCGGCGGAAGTCTCCACTGTTTGAGGCGGCCATCCGCCCCGCCCGTGGCCAGGTGCTCTCCATCCGGGTGATAGGCCAGCGACCAGACGCGCCCCTCGTGGGCTTGCCACGATGCCAGGGGCCGATCGGCGTTCCGGGCGTTGCCATCCAGCATCGCCGACCAGATGTGGACATGCCCACCGCCGGCTGCGGCAGCGACCCGGTCACCGGTCGGAGAAAAATCGACAGCGTGCAACGGGCCAACGGATCGCAACTCGCGTCGCAAGGCGGGCGGGTTGATGTTCCACAACTTGACTTGTCCGTCTTGATCGCAAGAGGCCAGCAGCGATGTTGCGGGGGAGAATGCCACGCTGCAAATCGTGTGCTGATGGCCCAAGAGGGGCCCCAGCGGATGCGGGGACTGCTTGCCTTCGGCCGGGTCGAAGTTCTGCAAACTCCACAATCCAACCTGTGCGTCGGGCCGTGCGCCGGCGGTGGCCAGGAACGCTCCATCCGCGGAGAAGGCCAACGCCTCGTAGAGTGCACTGCCGACTTGCGCAACAGGTGTCAGGTCCGCCGCATTCCAGATTCGCACACCGTCGTTCTCGCCGCAGGAGGCCAGATACTTGCCGTGGCGAAAGAACTGCGCCTGATACGTCTTTCCGCCGCCGTGCGCAGACTCGACACGATGACGAGCTTGGCCAGTTTCCAAGTCCCAGATCGTGAGCGAGCCATCGTCGCCCGTGGTCGCCATCAGCCGGCCATCGGGTGCGAAGCTGGCGGCATTGACCTCGCCTTGCTTCGCGTCGAACTCCTGGATTTGGGTGAGGTTGTTTGCGTCCCAAACTCGCACGAAGCCGTCTTTGCCACAAGTGGCGATGCGACTTCCATCCGACGAGTAGCGCACTAGGTAAATGTCACCGGTGTGCGCGGAGATGGCGATGCCGTCTGGCCGAAGTGTGCGGTTCAAATAATGCCATTCAAAACCACGGCGGTCGATCTGGCCGGGCTGCGGCACGTGCAGTGTCAGCAGACTGCTGGCCTGCCGAAGGTCGCCCGACTGTAAGGCATCATGGGCATCGGTCATGTCGGAGACATAATTCAATGCGTTGGAATGTTCCTCGTGCTGCCGGGCGCGCGCAACCTGTGCCGCATGCCTGATGACGCCGAACAGCAGCA
>JBGTDH010000321.1:0-1681 GCA_041748435.1 Pirellulales bacterium | reverse complement strand
CTGCATCTGGGACTTCGACAAGACGTTAATCCCGGATAACATGCAGTCGCCCCTTTTCCGGCGCTACGGCATCGACGAAGCCAGCTTCTGGGAGGAGACCAACAAGCTCGCGGAGAACTACCGCAAGCGCGGCTACCATCTCTCGCCCGAGATCGCGTATCTGAACCATCTGTTGACCTATGTGCTTTCCGGCCAGCTTGGCGGACTGAACAACAAGATCCTCTTCCAGTGCGGCGCCGATATCGCGTTCTATCCCGGCCTGCCGGATTTCTTCGATCGTGTGAAGACGTATGCCCGCGAGAAGCCCGAGTACGTGAAACATGACATCTCCGTCGAACACTACATCGTCAGCACCGGCATTGCGCCGATGGTGCGGGGCAGTGCGATTGCAAAACACGTCGATGGCATCTGGGCGTGCGAGTTCGTCGAGAATCCGCTCCAGCCGGGCTTCCTCAGACAAAACGAGTTCCCGATCGATGCCACCTCCGAGATCGCGCAGATTGGCATGGTGATCGACAACACGACGAAGACGCGGGCGATTTTCGAAATCAACAAGGGCACGAACAAGAATGCCGCCATCGACGTGAATTCCAAGATGGCCGCGGAAGATCGCCGGATTCCGATCCAGAATATGATCTACATTGCCGACGGGCCGAGCGATGTGCCCAGCTTTTCCGTGGTGAAAAATGGGGGCGGCCGCGCGTACGCGGTCTACAATCCGGAGAAGCCCGCCGAATTCGAACAAAACGATCGTCTTCTCCAATCCGGCCGGATTCACGGTTACGGTCCGGCCGACTATCGCGCCGGGTCCAGCACCGCGCAGTGGCTCCGGCTCCACATCCACCAGATCTGCGATCGGATCGTCATCGATCGCGAAGCCGCCGTAGCCAGCAAGGCGTCAAAGCCGCCCCGCCATCTGAACGCCACTCCCGAGGAAGAAGCCGCCAAACGCGCGGCCAAGGGCCCCAAGCAGGCGAGTTTCCTGGAGTAGCTGCGCGGCTGCAGCATGACTGCGTGGTGGCAGGCGTCCCTGCAAATACGTGTCAACGTAAGCGGGATTAAGAGGGGGCGGGAGAGGGGCGAGCATTGCGTGGAGGGTAAGGTGGTGGGAGAGCGGTTAAGGGGGGGCGGGCTCAAGCCAGTTTTCCTGGAGCGCTTGCCAGGTGGTTTTGCGGGAGCGCTGGCGGCCTTTGCGTGTGGTCACCAGCAAATGATTCCACACCTGCCATAACCACGCGCGCAGTCGCTCGCCGCCCATGATGAACGCTTCCGCCAGGCTCAGGCCGCGCGACTGGAGTTGGCGGGCCACCTGGCCGAAGCTCAATTCGGCGCGGCGCCGGGCCCAGCTGGCGGCTTGGAGGTGGCCGTGCCAGCCGAACACCACGAGCGCCCCGATTAATCGGGCCCAGATTTCGCATTGCACCCGCGCGCAGTTCTGCAACGCCTCGGTCACATTCAGCCGCAGGACCGATTTGCACTGCTTGAAGACCAGCTCGATCTGCCAGCGCACCCGATAGAGGTAGGCCACCGCAGCGGTGGGCAGCTTTTCCGCCGCGACGTTGGTGAGGAGGACGAGCCAGCCGGCCAGTTCGAGTGCGGCGGCGCTGGGCGTGCGGCCTTGTTTGCGTTGTGCTTCGCGCAAGCCCGCGCGGGCGCGACTGGCGCTGGCTTCGTTCAGGCG
>JBGTDH010000320.1:0-2009 GCA_041748435.1 Pirellulales bacterium | reverse complement strand
CGGCCTTCTGTTTTCCGATGCGGCCGCGCTGGGGTTAAGCCTGTTTGCCATGTGGATCGCGCAGCGGCCGCCGGATGCTCGCCGCAGTTATGGCTATCAGCGGGCGGAAATCCTGGCGGCCTTTGTGAATGGCGCCACCTTGGTGGCTGTGTCGCTCATGATCTTCGCCGAGGCTGCCCGCCGCGCCGCGGAGCCGCCACCGGTCGCAGGATCGCTGATGACGTGGATCGCCGCCGGTGGGCTGCTCGTGAATCTGGCCGCACTGCTGATTCTGCACGGCAGCCGCGACGCCAGTCTCAATCTACGCGGCGCCTGGCTGCATGTCATGTCCGATACGCTGGGGAGCGTGGCGGCCATCGGCAGCGGAGTCTTGATCTGGGCACGCGGCTGGTACTGGGTGGATCCCGTGGCCAGTGTCGTGATCGGCCTGCTGGTGATTCACTCCGCCTGGCAACTGGTGAAGGAATCGGTCTCCGTGCTGATGGAGAGTACGCCCGCGCATCTGGACTTGCCGGCGATTCGCGCGGCAATGCTGCGACCGGAGGGAGTGCGCGAGGTGCATGACTTGCACATTTGGGCCATCACGAGCGACCTGGTGGCCCTCTCTGCCCACGTGGTGATAGCCGATGATCGCCAGCAGCAGCTTCTTCTGGGACAATTGCGGAGTCTGCTGCACGACGAGTACGGCATCGACCATGTCACGCTGCAACTGGAAACGCCGCAAGTGTATCAACCGCTGCCACCCGCTTAAGTGCGCCCGCTTCCCGGCTTAGCCGCGGCGCGGTTGCGGGAGGTGGCAATCAACGCGTAGAATCGGCGGCATTCACGTCAAGGAGAGATGCGACACGTGGCCACCGAGAAAGTTTACATCATTGGCATCGGCGACGATGGGCTGGATGGCGTCACCAGTCTGGCACGCCAGCTCATCGAACAAGCTGCCCTCTTGATTGCCCCCGCCGCGCTGCTGGATCGCGTGCCCGCCCCCAAGGCAGAGCGGCTGGCCGTGGGGGCCGATCTGGATGAGCCCGTGCGGCGCATTGCGGCGGCCCGCGGCAACGTGGTGGTGCTGGCCTCGGGCGATCCACTCTTTTACGGCATCGCTCGCTACTTGTGCGACAAACTCGGCAAGGATCGCTTCGAGGTTGTGCCCCACGTGAGCAGCATGCAGTTGGCCTTCGCCCGCGTGAAGGAGAGTTGGGAGGAGGCGTTTCTCACCAATCTGGCGAATCATTCGCTGGAGAGCGTGCTGGAGAAGGCGCGCGTGGCGGAGAAGGTGGGCCTGTTCACCACGGAGCAGCATTCGCCGGCGTCGATTGCCCGTGCGCTGCTGGATCGCCGCATCGATTATTTCCAGGCCTATGTTTGCGAGAACCTGGGCTCGCCGGACGAACGCGTTACGCAGGGCGACCTGGCCGACCTGTTGGATCAGGAATTCGCGCCCCTGAACGTGATGATTCTGGTGCGCAAGCCCAATGTGCCCGATCGTCCCAGCGAAGCCATCGGCCGGCGACTGTTTGGCAATCCGGATGAAGTCTTCCTGCAATCCAAACCCAAACAAGGATTGCTAACTCCGGCCGAAGTGCGGTCCATGGCCCTGGCGCAGATGGACCTTGGCCCCCGCAGCGTGGTGTGGGACATCGGCGCCGGCAGCGGCAGCGTGGGCATCGAGGCCGCGCAGATCTCGCACGATGGCACGACCTATGCCATCGAGATGGATGCCGACGATCACGAGCTGATCCGCCAAAATGCGGATCGCTTTGGCGTGAAGAACCTCGTGGCGATTCTGGGCCGTGCCCCCGAGGCCTGGGCCAGCCTGCCCGATCCGGACAGCATTTTCGCCGGCGGCAGCGGCCGCGAAGTCAGCCGTCTGTGCGATCTGGCCTACGATCGCCTCCGCGTGGGCGGCCGGCTGGTGGCCAATGTCGGCACCCTGGAAATGCTCGCCCTGACGTACGAGACGCTCAAGCGACTCTCCCCGGGCGTGTCGGTCCTGCTCGTGAACCTGTCGC
>JBGTDH010000319.1:0-4953 GCA_041748435.1 Pirellulales bacterium | reverse complement strand
CGCCATCATCTCGCCCCCCACGCGCTTCGGCGCTTACAGCCCCGAGTTACTCGCCACCTGCCATGAGTTGGGCATCGACGAGGTGTATCGCCTCGGAGGCGCACAGGGCGTGGCCGCGCTGGCGTATGGAGTGCCCGGCCTGCCGCGGGTCGATAAGATCGTCGGCCCCGGCAACCTGTTCGTGGCGCTGGCCAAGCGGCATGTCTACGGCGAGGTGGATATCGATTCGATTGCCGGGCCGAGCGAGGTCGTGGTGATCGCCGATGAAACCGCGCGCGTGGACTATGCGGCGGCCGACATGATCGCGCAGGCCGAACATTCGCCCGGGGCCAGTGTCCTCATCACCTGGCATCGGCCGTTGTGGGAGGCGATCGAAGCCGAGTTGTCGCGGCAACTGGCCCAGCTTTCCCGTGCCGAGCTGGCCCGTCAGAGTCTGGAAAGTTTTGGCGCCGCGATCCTGACCAAAGACGCTGACGAAGCATGCTCGATCGCCAATGCCATCGCCCCGGAGCATTTGCACCTGGCCGTCGACAACGTCGAAGCGTTGCTCCCCAAAATTCCGCATGCCGGCGCGGTCTTTCTGGGCCATTACAGCCCGGTGGCTCTGGGAGACTACGTGGCGGGTCCTTCGCACGTCCTTCCCACGGGCGGCACGGCGCGGTTTGCCAGCGGACTGACGGCCAACGACTTTCTGCGCACCAACAGCGTGATCTGCTACAGCCGCGACCACCTGCGAGCCGCCGCCGCCGATGTCGCCACGATGGCAGAGAAAGAAGGTCTCACCGCCCACCGCGCCAGCGTCGATGTGCGGCTCTGAGGTAGCGGAATTGCATCAGGCGGCCCCCGCAGAAATAGTTGCGGGCGCGTTTCCGCGCCGGTAGGTTGGGAGCCGTTCAGGCTTCTCTCCGCTTTGCGAAAGGGTGAACCCATGCGCTGCGCTATTGCTGGAATCATCGCGTTGCTGTTGTGTTGTTGAAGATGTCTGCGCCCAGGAGGACAGCGCCACCATTATCGAGTTTGTCGAAGCGGCGAAGAAACGACAGACCGAACGCTTGGCAAGCCTGCAAGCGGATTACAAGCGCATAGCACCTGGCAAGAAACGCTTGGAGATAAAGTCGTGGATCGATTCGGTGAAGAAAAACATGCCGGCCCCGCACCTGCCAGAGCTTGCTCCTAACTCCATCGCAGGAATCGGCGTAATAGGGTGCTTTGAGTATCCGCTGTACGTGTCTCAGGTTGTCAACGAGGAAGCCGTGTTGTGCTACCCGCTCGGTCCGAAGTCGGGCGTGAACTTGAACGCCGCCAAATACACAGCAGATAGGCTCAGGCGAGGACGGCCACCAACTGAACAAGACCTGCTCAATAAAGAGGAGGATAAGTTCAGGCCAACCCGTGGCGCGTTGGTCTACCTGCGCATAGGCACAAAGGGGCTTACCGACGGCGATCTGATCTGGCCCACGTCGCCCTACGAAGTATCTGGTGTCCATGCTTACACAACCCGTTGGTGGAACGAAAAACACCGTCCTGAAAATTGAGCAATTGGACGAGGATCGCCTTGCACCGCATCTGCCAAGCGGAGTGAAGATCGTTGCGGATTCGGTTCATTTTGAATGACTAGCCGTTCGGCCCCCTAGCGCCTTGCGTGCCTTGCGCCCGCTTGTTGGCTTCCCTGCCCGCCTTCTGTGCCTGCGCTTCCAACTCCTGCTTCAGCCGTGCATCAAAGTTTTCAACCTGCACGCACATCAACTCCATGATCCGATCAAGCGGCTGCGGAAGAATGCATCATAATGGCAGGAACACCACCTGCTGATTCCATTCCTCAGCCTCGCTCGCTGCCCAGATCAGAATCAGGTTGTCGATGATTGGAAGGATGGGGCGCTGTTGATGCGCCAACAGCAATCCTGTCATGGGCAGCGCCGCATCAAGCCGGGCATAGGCGGCTGCAGTGATGGAATTAACGTCGTGCGACACGACGATCCAGCCGTTTGCGGCCGAGAATTCGAGCACCTTGGGATCGGATAGGGCGGCCAACCCCAGGTCTCGCAACCGCATGAATTCGACCGCAGGCTCGGATCGCAGCGCTCCCACCACGATCGCATCCTTGAGATCGTTGTCGGCCAAAAATCGAGGGCGGCTCATAATGTCGCCGGCCGCGCGGAAGTTTGGCTTAGCGCTCTCAGCCGCTGGACCACGGGACTGGCCGTCCGCTCTGCCGACTCACGAAGGCGACTCCACAAGGCATTCTGCCTCTCGAGGTATTCATGCACCTCGTCCTGATTCGCCAAATAAAAGGCAATCGACCCGTACACTTCCTCGAGAGATAACGCGGGGTACATCTGTTGAATCGACTCCGCCGACTGACCCTCGCGGAAGGCAATGACGACCGAGTCGAGCGAAACCCCCAAATCTCCGACACGCAGGGCCGCATGGTCGTCGGGCTGAACATAGCTTTTGGAGTATTTCATAACGCTCCCGCGGCAGAATGTGGCGACATCTTATTATACGTCCATGGCACGCGAGCAGGAAGTTGGCCGCTTCGTTCGATGCCTGTTATGAGATAAGATAGGAAAACAATCGTCTTGTGGCCGACATCCTGGGAGCAGTTGTGAGTTACTTTCGCGAAGACATCGAGGCGATGGCGGGCTACGTCCCCGGCGAGCAGCCGCAGGGGGGCAAGTTCATCAAGCTCAATACCAACGAGAACCCGTACCCGGCTTCGCCCGGTGTGGCGCGGGCGGTTGCCGCAGTCCTGGAGCGGGGATTGAACCTGTATCCCGATCCGATGGCCAACGCCTTTCGTCAGCGGGCCGGGGCGATCCTGGGGGTGCCGCCGGATTGGATCCTGTGCGGCAACGGCAGCGATGACATTCTTACGATCGTTACGCGGGCGTTCGTGGGGCAGGGGCAATCGCTGCGGCTGCCGTATCCCAGCTACATTCTGTACAAATCGTTGGCCCAGATTCAGGGTGCCGCAAGCGAGGAGATTCATTTCGAAACAGACTGGACTCTATCGGACAGATTCGCCGCGCCGCGCGAAGGCATGAAGCTGGCCTTTTTGCCCAACCCTAATAGTCCCTCTGGCACGATGATCTCCAAAGAGCGGGTGTACGAACTCGCCCAGCGGTTGCCGTGTCCGCTGTTGGTGGACGAAGCCTATGTCGATTTCGCAGAGGAGCACTGTATCGATCTCGTCCGGCGAAGTGACAAGATCCTGGTCTCGCGGTCGCTCAGCAAGTCGTATGCGTTGGCGGGTCTGCGGTTCGGATACGTGGTGGCTCAGCCGCAGGTGATCCAAGGTCTGATCAAAGTGAAGGATTCCTACAACTGCGACAGCCTTTCGATTGCCGCGGCGACGGCAGCCATCGACGATCAAACCTGGCTCCAGGCGAACCGCGCGAAAATTCTCGCCTCGCGGGAACGTCTGACGCAAGGCATGCGTGAGTTGGGCTTTCGGCCGGTGGCCTCCCAATCCAACTTCGTCTGGTGTCCGCATCCGCACGTGCCGGTCAAACCGATCTACGAACGCCTCAAGGCTTCGCAAGTGCTGGTGCGATACATGAACTATGCCGGTTGGGGGGACGGGTTAAGAGTTTCCGTCGGCACCGACAGCCAGATCGACGCCTGTTTAAGCCTGTTGCAGGGGATGGTGTAGAGTTGTTGGTGGAGTACTGAGTACTCAGTACTGAGTTACTTTTACTACTGATTGCGAACTATCTCGAATTGATTCGTCCGTGCGTACCGCCGCCATCCAACGCCAGACCGCCGAGACGCAGATTCGCCTGGAGCTGAATCTGGACGGGACCGGCACGGCCAACATTGCGACGGGCGTGGGCTTTTTTGATCACATGCTGACACTGCTGGCCCGCCATGCGGCAATCGATCTCACGGTCGAGGCCCACGGCGACCTGCAGGTCGATCAGCATCATACGGTGGAGGATACCGGCATCTGCTTTGGTCAGGCGTTGAAGCAGGCTTTGGGCGATAAGGCGGGCATCCGGCGTTATGGTCATTTCACGCTGCCGATGGAAGAGACGCTGGCGACTACCGCCATTGACTTGAGCGGTCGTTACTGGCTGGTGTTTCAAGCTGCGTTCCCGTCGCCCAAGATCGGCGATTTCGACAGTGAGCTGGTCGAGGATTTCTGGCAAGCGGTGGCCGCCAATGCGTTGTGCAATTTGCACGTGCTGATTCACTACGGGCGAAACAGCCATCACATCAGCGAGGCCATCTTCAAGGCCACGGCGCGGGCACTGCGGATGGCCGTGGAGGCCGACCCTCGCATGACCGGCGTGCCCAGCACCAAGGGGACACTGGTGTAATCCAGCGTGCGAGCCCTCCGTTCACTCCGTTCAACGGCCCCTGTTGCACGCGTCGAGAAGCTGATAGGCTCGAAACGTGCGAGGTCTCGAATTCTGACGGGCGAGGTCATGCGGAAGATTTGTGCCGGCTACTGGCTGCTGCTGACGGTGCTGCTGTTCGCCCAGAACCCCTGGGGCTGGGCCGGAAGCGGACGCCGCGTCGACGCCGTGTATGAGCATGTCGAGCCGATTTCGCATCTGGTCTCGTTCACACTGCTGACGCTTCTGGTGCTGGCCGCCCGCTGGCCGCTGCCCCGGGTAACCATGCTGGGTCTGCTCGCCGGCTATGGGGCGGCCACGGAACTGATCCAAAGCCAGATTCCCGGCCGGCGGATGCAACTGAGCGATCTGATCCAGGATCTGGCCGGCATACTGGCCGGTTGCGTGTTCTATTGGGCGTGGCGTCGATTGAGCGGCCGCTGGAAGACGGAGCCTTCGCCGTTGGAAGAAGTCTGGCAGCGCCCCCGCCGCCGCGAGCCGCTGCTGCCGTAATGATAGGGGTAGGGAGGCTGCATTGAGTTGCAGCCCCCCTCCCTCCGAACCGTACGGGCGGTTTTCCCGCATACGGCTCTCCGGTTAGTAGGTTCCTAGGGTT
>JBGTDH010000318.1:0-2597 GCA_041748435.1 Pirellulales bacterium | reverse complement strand
CCTCCACCGACGCCGGTGCCCACCGTCACATAGAGCATATGTTTCGCGCCGCGCCCCGATCCAAAGCGAGCCTCGGCGAGGGCGGCCACGTCGCAGTCGTTCCCCACCACCACGGGCAGCCCTAGCTGCTCGCGCATCCAGGCGATCAAGGGAAAGTCGTCCCAGCCGTCGATCTGATGGCTCTTGATCGCGCGGCCCCGTAGCGCATCGACGGGCCCGCCGAATCCACATCCGATGCCGGTCACGCCATGCCGCGCGATCAACGGACGCGCGGCGTTCTCGATCTGCCGCAAGATGCCGGAGGCGCCGTCGGCCGGAAGGACATGCAATCGCTCGAGTGCGACGAGCGTTGAACCATCGCCTGCGCCCACGCCCAGTTGCAGCTTCGTGCCACCGATCTCGATGCCTAAAAACATGGTTAGTGGTCAGTAGTTAGTGGTCAGTAGTTAGTGGTCAGTAGTTAGTTGCCGGCGACGGACCACTAACTACTGACCACGGACTCTTCGTCGTAACGGCCCACGCCGTTGATCCGTGCGAACACATCATTGAGCACCCAGTGAAACACGCACAGATGAATGCTTTCGACCATGCCCATGTCGTCCAGCGGGACGTGCAGGCCGGAGTGGGCCAGTTGCCGGAGCTTGCCGCCGGAGTAGCCGGTGAGGCCGAAGGTGGAGAGGCCGTGACGGTTGGACCACTCGACGGCCTTGAGCACGTTGGGGCTGTTGCCCGAGCCGCTGATGGCGATGGCCACGTCTCCCGCGGCGCCGTAGTTCATGAGTTGCTGCACAAAGATCTGGTCGTAGCCGACATCGTTTCCCAGGGCCAGAATCCAGCCGAGGTTGTCGGTCAGACTCATCACCTTAAGCCGCTTCCTGGTTTCGTCCTGCAGGTCTTCTTGTTTGAGCGTGCTCTTGCCCAGGTCTTCGCTCATGTGCGTGGCGGTGGTGCCGGAGCCGCCGTTGCCGAAGATAAAGACAAACTTCTCCCGCTCCCAGGCCTGATAGATTAAATCGGCCATGCCCCGCAGCTCGTCCGGCTGGACGCGGGCCAACTCGGCCTGCAATCGCTGGACATACTCACTCACGCCTAGGGTAGCGCCTAACATCGGGGCGATCCTCGAATCAGCAAAGGGTTCGGCGTTCCGGGCGGTCAAGCCAATGTAGGCCGGTCTCTCCGAGACCGGCAGCGGGTTTCGGAGAAACCCGCCTACACTACGCGCCGGCCCCGCGAATCGTCCACGTCTCTCGATTCATGATTGACAATGCTGTAGTCTACCGGCAGCCACGCATCCTGGGCCAGCCGTCCGAGCCGTTACAGCCGTTACGCCGGGGGACCTTGCCGCAGCAGTCGCAGCAGGGCGTGTTGGCGGATGCCTCCGCCGGTGACGAGCATCTGCCGGACGTGGCGATCCCGGTAGTTGTGCTCGAAGCTGGAGAGCGAACGCCGCACCTCGGACTGGAAATCCCGCAGCATGGGCTCCATGGCGTGCCAGGCCTTGCTGGAGAAGGCGGCCAGCGTGGGCTTGCGCTTGAGCTGCTCCGCCTGATCTTGCGTCAGCTTGAACTCCGTGACCAGCGGCCGATTGAAGTGCTGGCTCCCGAGCGGAATATTGCGGACCCACAACGATTGGCGATTGCCAATCAGCAAATTCGAACTCGACGCGCCGATATCGAGCACGGCCAGCACCGGCTGCCGCGCGGAATCGTCCGCCGCGGCCATTTGGGCGTGGAAGTGCTCGTAGCGATCGAAGGCCAGATAGTTGTGCAGGGCCACATTCTCTGGCACCAGCAGATCCACTTTGACCTTGAGATCCTCCAGGGGAAACAGAAACTGCAGAGCCTCGTCGGTCTTCACGGCAAACAGGGCCACCTCGTGCTCGGACAGCGTATCGCCCTGTTCGCTCGACCAGATGACCTGGTAGTCCCACGTGACCGTCTCGGGGGCGAAGGGAATTTGCTGCCGGGCTTCGAACTTCACCAGGTCCGGCAGCTTCTTCTTGTCGGCCGGCGGCAAGGAGATGAACCGGGCCAGCGTCTTGGCGGCTGAGTAGCTCACGCAGACGATGTCGTCTTGAAGCTTGTGTGCATCCAGGAATTTCTCCAGGGCCTCCCGCACCAGAGATTCCGGCGACATCACCTGCTGCACCAGCGGCTGGGAATAAGGAATGTACGCACAATCGATCGCCCGCAGTTGCGGCTCTTTCTTTCCTTTGTCCTTGTCTTTCTCCTCTTCCCAAGCCAGCTTGATGGCCTTCAGCCCACTGGTGCCCAAATTGATGCCCCAGGCGGGCCGCGAACCTTTCTTGAGCATGCTGGCCGTGAGAGTTCCCCACAGGCTTTTCTTTTGTCCTGGGTTCAAGTTCAGCGGCATGGCAGCCTTGCCCAGGCCTTGCAGTGCCGCGCCGCAGGCCACGTAGAAGCTGGTATCGTGCTCGGAGTAAGCCTCCTGCTCGCGAATCAGATCGTTGTCGATGTGAAGGAACCCCTCGAGCAATTCCACGGGCCAGCCGAATTGCGAGGGGCCCTTCGAGGGCACGCCGCGGCGACGCTTCTCCGCGGGGACCGCGGCCTGCAGCTCACACAAACGGGCCACGC
>JBGTDH010000317.1:0-7238 GCA_041748435.1 Pirellulales bacterium | reverse complement strand
CTTGGTGAGCTCCTTATCGCTGGCGATGCTCTCGGCCAGGGCGCTGGTGGCATCGGTCTCGGCGGTCCAGGTGCGGCGCTGATGCTTGCCTTCGCCCAGTTGAACCAGGCTGCCGGCGTTCAGCCGGCGAACGGGAATGCCCCGCGCGTGGGCCGCCCGCACAATTGCCCGCGAGCTTGGTCCCAGGCGCACGTTATCGGCTAGATCGTCCAGCTTGCGAAGCTCCGCGGCCGCGTCGATTGCCTGACCGTTGGCGGCGGCATGCATCATTTGAATCGCCAAACTGAGCGACGCGCGAACGAGAGCCTCCTCCTCAAATGCAATCACCAAACGCTGGTGATTGGCATCATCCCCCGCATGCACCTCGGCGAGCTCCGTTGCCACACCCAGGGTCGTCTGCAACGCACACACCAGACGGGCCAGCAGGTCGGCGGGTCGCAGATCGCTGTTGAAGGCCGGGGTTGTCTGAATGGTGGCAACCCAAGTCGCCAACTGTTGAACTACGGCAGGATGGCAGAGGGCGACGTCAGCCGCCTGGCTGCGAACCAGCGCCTCCATCACGGGAGCAAAGTGCCAACGATTGGGGCCTGCATACGCGTGGACGCTCAAAACATCCATCTGAATCCCACTCTCCGCAGCATCACGACAGCCGGGCAAGCGCCATTTTTCGCCCGATCTCGGCAAGTCTACCTTGCGGAAGTGCTTTTGACCTAGCCCTATCGATCTGCCCAGAACGGACTTGCGAAGCAATGCCAAGAAACAGCCTACGGCTCGATTGTGTGCGTGAGCCGCTCCACCTGAATGGCGTGGAAGCGCACTTCCCGCAGTTGCACGGCGGAAGTCTTGCCGGCTACCGCTTCGTGGAACTGCCGCGGGCTTTGCACTTGTTGCCCGCCTACATGACTGATCACCATCTCCGGGCGTAGGCCGGCTCGCCAGGCGGAGCTGTCGGCGGCGACCTCGGCCACCACCACGCCCCCCTCGGCTAACAACGAGGTGCTGCGGGTGAGAAACTCGGCGCCTAACGCGGAGGAAAACTCCACGCGCAGGCCGCGCCACAATTCGGTCGGCGTCGTGGCAATGCGCTTGGCGGGGGCAGCCTTGGCCAACTCCACCTCGACCTGCATGGGGCGTCCGGCACGCAGCACGGTTAAACGGGCCGGCGCTTCGGCAGGCAGGGAGCTGACCTTAAGCACCAAGCCATCTTGATCGTAAATGGCGCGCCCGTTGACGTGGGTAATCACGTCCTGAGCCTGCAATCCAAAGCGGTAGGCGGGTGTTCCCACCACGACATTCTGCACATGCATGCCCTGCTTTCCGGCAGCCATGTCGCGTGGCTCCAAGTTGCGCATCTGCACGCCCAGGAAGCCATATTCCACTTCGCGACCCTGTCGCAGCGCGTCGAGAATGCGCAGGAAGGTTTCATCGACGGGAATCGCATACCCGGCCGCTTGCTCGTATCCGGCCGCCGCGGCCAGCGACGTGGTCAGGCCCACCATCTCCCCGCGAAGGTTCAGCAAAGCACCGCCGCTGGTGCCGAAGTTGAGTTTGGCATCGGTCTGAATCAGTGTGCCGTAGTGATGCAGCGTGCGCTTGCTGCCGGTGGGGGTGGAATCGTCCGGCTCCGGTCCCGCCTTGCGAGCCAGATTGGAAACGATGCCCCAACTGGCGCTCACTTGGCCATCGCGCGCGATCCCGTAGGGATTGCCCAGCGCGATCACGATCTGACCTTTCCGCAGCGTGGCGGCGTCTCCAAACTTTACGGGCGTTAGTTTGATGGCTTGCTGCGGCGCTTGAGGCTCGAGCTCCAGCACGGCCAGATCGCTCTTGGAATCGGCCGCCTTGATCTTGGCGCGATACGTCTTGCGCTCATGCGTCGTGACAAAGTGCTGGCTGTCTGCCCGCACCACATGGTAGTTGGTAAGGATCAGCCCCTTGGCGTCGATTACTACGCCGGTGCCAAACTCGGTGGGAATGAAATCGGCGTCGGGCACGGGATCGAGATCGGGGCGCGGCATCAGGCCGGGCCGCTTGAACAGGTCCGGAATCTGGAAGGTGGGAATCTCGCCCCCTTCCGGCCGCCGGACTCGCATGATGGCCACGACCGATTTCTCGCCGCGGGCAATGGTTTCCGCCAGTACGTCCTCGGCCGCCATTAGCACTTGTAAGCTGGACGGCTCCTGGCCGTAACCTGGAACGGCCACAGCGGCGAGCAGGCACCCGACCGACCAACTCCAAATCAGACGGTGAACTCGCCGCATAATGATGCCTCTGCGTGTTTCGGCCGGGGAGTGGATCATTTGCGTCGGACGACGCAGACCCGATCGATTACTCTTCGGCTGGGGCGCTGTCGTCGGCATCGGCCTTGGTCGGGGAGACCTTATCGCCACGCAGGCCTGCCGCCAACACCTGCACTCGCAAATCCTCCACGAGCTTGGGGTTCTCGGCCAAGTAGGCGCGGGCTTTCTCCCGACCCTGTCCCAAGTGTAGCTCGCCGTAGCGGAACCAGGTGCCGCTACGGGTGATCACATGATGGGCCAAAGCCAGGTCCAGCACGTCTCCTTCGTAGCTGATGCCATGGGTATGCATCATATCAAACTCGGCAATCCGGAAGGGGGGCGCGACCTTGTTTTTAACCACTTTGGCCCGCACCCGTTGGCCGACCACGTCTTCGCCATCTTTGATCTGGCCAATCCGGCGGACATCGATGCGGCAGGAGGAATAGAACTTCAAGGCCCGGCCGCCCGGGGTGGTTTCCGGACTGCCGAACATCACGCCGATCTTCTCGCGAATCTGGTTGATAAAGATGACGCAGCTCTTGCTCTTGGAAATAACGCCCGTGAGCTTGCGGAGGGCCTGGCTCATCAGGCGGGCTTGCAAACCCACGAAGTGGTCGCCCATTTCGCCATCGAGCTCCTTCTGCGGCACCAGGGCGGCCACGGAATCGATCACGATAATATCGACGGCGTTGCTCTTGATGAGCATCTCCGTAATGTTCATGGCCTCTTCGCCGCTGGAGGGCTGGCTTACCAGCAGCGTCTCCAGCTCCACCCCCAGCTTCTTGGCCCAACTGGGGTCCAAGGCATGCTCTGCATCGATAAAAGCCGCGATTCCGCCGGCTTGCTGCGACCGCGCCACCGCGTGCAAGGCCAGCGTGGTCTTGCCGCTCGATTCGGGTCCGAAGATCTCGATCACCCGCCCCTTGGGCAGCCCCTCGCCCCCCAAGGCCAGATCCAGCGACAGGCTGCCGGTGGAAATGGCTTCGATCTTGGGATGATGGTTCGAACCCAGGGGCATGATGGCCCCTTCGCCGAATTGCTTTTCGATCTGGGCCACGGTGTTCTTCAGCGCCAGATTGCCGTCCAGCACGGTCTTGGGGCCATCCTGGGGGCGGCCGGTCTTGCCTTCCCGCAGGCCGTCTTTATCTTTCTTGGGCATACGATGATTCGATTTGGTGGCGACCATGTTTTTCCCTTCTTGCCAAGGCCCGTGAGCACACGCTCACAAATTGAACAAACCTACCGTTGTGAACACCTGAATAGTGTATCGGCGTTCACACGCAGAGGCAAGAGGTCTTCTCCGGATTCCACCCACCCGGCAATTGGCTGATTCTACCGTCTGCCCGGGCCCGGAACAGCCTGTTTCCCCCCTTTGATCCCCATTGCTCCATTTGTTGAATCCGCCAAGCCCAGTCAATTGCGGAAAACGGCATGTTGATGTCCGACCAAGGGGCATTCGACTACTCGGACTCTTCCGCGCGCCCGAAATCGGCTCCGCCAGGAAAGGCGATTCCGGACCGATAATGCAAAAATGCAAAAACGGGGGTCGTGGTCCCGAAAATCGAAAAGTGCCTGTTTTCCCGCTCCTTCTCTTTGCATTTCGGGACTTTCGGGACCACGCCAGCGCGGTCCCGAAATTCAGGAATTCGCCGCATGAACTACCCGTGGCGGCCACTTCGAGCTAACCAGTTCAATGGCTCTCCCCTGGCCTATTCATGCATCCTAAAACCGGCTTCGCGAGCATAGCCCGACGCGCAAGCGAGAAGCAGTCCGCAGCATAGCCCGACGCGCGAGCGAGGGAAATTGCATCCGTAGCGTAGCCCGAAGCGCGAGCGAGATACAGTCCGCACCGCAATCGTGGAGCAGCGCCGACGCGAGCGCGGGGCGTTTCCAACTCGAACAAGTTTCCAAAGACCGCGCAACGCCAATCGGCGCGCGATTTGTACATGTGTCCATTAATCCTCTTGGCATGTCAATACCCCTCTGGAGGGTACGGCCGAATCAAATGTACCCGTCCCCGTTTCTGGATCGAGTCCAGGCTGAGGCACCGACTATTTCTTTTCCTCAGCCGTCTCGAACAGAGGCATCCACTTACCCCTATTGCGTTCCCACCATTGCGCGAACTGTTCCTTCGACGCGGGGGGCGGTTCGGCAAGATCGCGTGCAAATCGTTCATAGAGATCCGGATACTCTTCGAACGCTTCTCCGGGACAATTTACCGTGTTTTGGGAGTACATTCCATTGACGGTCAAGCGGCTCTTGTTGCTCCTGAACCACTGCATGGCGTTCTGGACGTACTCAGCGTCGTTGTTACCTGTAATGTTTTGGCCAAGGAAGGCGCGGCGCACGGCGCCGGCCAAAGTACGGCGAACCTCGGGCACTTCACATTTGGCAAACGCGTCTCCCAGTATGAGTATGGGGTCTTTGAGAGTGTGCCCGCGAAATGCGAGGTAAAACTCAATGTCCTCGTACCCCCTGATTCGCAATCGACACCGCGTGGACAGCAGCTTCACGAGGTTCTCGCGATCGCCCGAATCAATTAGAGTCCTTTGGATGTATGCGAGTGTTGCGTTCTCGAAATGGGTGCGGTCCTTCGCGCGAACTTCGAGCGTTTGGCAAGATGCAGCTAATTGGCGCACATCATTATGAGAAAGGCCGCTGCGGAGAACGTGATTGAGTTGTTTTTGTTTCTCCTCATGTTTGCTCTTTGTGGTTGGCGCATCCGCTAATGCATCCCACTCCCTTTGAATCGTGAGCAAATTGGACGAGCTCCAAGTCATTACCGGTTCGTTGGCGAGGCATCCACTCGCTGCACATGCTCCCCACAGCACGACGTATTGGAGCGTGCCGCACCAGTATGGTCGATCGCTCGTCAGATTGTTTCGCGCCAGAATCGTTTGCTTTATTCTCATGGTGAAGATGGCCCCTGTTTCATTCTCAGTTCAAAAATTGCCTGACCGAGTTTAGCGACATTAACAAAGCCCTTATTGTCGGGCTGTGGGATTTGAGCAAGTGTGATCCGTTGTTGCAGCGGCAAGCCCTCGTTGTATTTTTGTTGTAAGAAGCTCCTCATCCCAAGCTTGCTGAACGTGCCATCGTTCCAGCCATAATAGGAGTCCGCTCCTATCATGATTGTGTGCTCTGAAGACCAATCGCCATTAGGGTGCTTGAGCATATAGTCGCCGAAATTCCCGAACTGCATCCAGTCTCCCGGTTTCGGCGGCCCCGCTGGTTGCGGTGACAGATAGGCTCCCCCGGCTGGGCCCCAGAAAGCTGCGGGACGCAAGTGCATTTTCGTGAACTCTCCCGGGTTTAGTTGCTTTATCACACCTCGCGACAGCTCAAGGAGGACCATACCCTGGCAATCGACAAGTTCGATCGGCCCTGGCAGGTCTTTGAAAACAATGTTGATTTGCGACTCAGTGAAAGTCGCTGCATCAACTACTAACCCTCCAAAATTAGCGTGCTTGGCGGATTGCGCAGCGTGTACGACGTCTTTGCGAATATTCGACTCCAGTTTCCTCAGCAAACGCGTTACATCGATACGTGTGCCTTTCGAGATTATTCCGACTTGCTGGTATGCGAGCAGTTTCGCATCCTCGGAATTGTTTGTAATTGCCTTCGCAAGTGCCGCCAATGAATTGGCAGTCTCTCGTCTCGGAACATCGGCGGTGGCTTCGACGTAGGCGGGCGACCCCGCTTGCCAAGTGCCGACCGCTTTCCACACGTTGCCGGCGGAGACTTTGACTTCGTCCTGTTGCTCGAAATTGACCGCGCCGGTTACAACACGAAGGGTCGCGGTGATCGCCGCGCCAGCGCTGTCGAGATCGCGCAAGGCTGTCAGCCCTTGAACCTTCAAGTGGAGCGCGCCGCCGGCGAATGGGAGCCAGGGCGTGGCTGGCGCGCCTGCTGGCGGCGGGGCCAACGCGTACTGTGTGCCGGGTTCGACTTCAAAAGATGTGCCGCTGGCCGTCCAGAGCTTGACTTTGGAGGGTAGAAAATCGAAAGCGACCGTCGTGCCCGTGACATTTACCCACGTGGGAACGCTGACGTGGTAAGGGGCGAATTCGGCGGGATCGTCGGAAATCGTGATGAGTGCGCCGTCGAAAGGTGGATAGGCCTCGATGTGGTCTTCGTAGTGGTCGCGTTCGAGGCCGTCGTTGTCGCTGTCGGCGTCGGCGTCGAGGCTGACGAGCGTGGTTCGCACGCCCTGGGCAAGCGAGTAGGTGGAGCCGCCGGCGGTGGCCGAGAGTTCTACTTCAATCCGATCGGCGGCGCGCGAGGAGGAGCCGGCGATGGCTTCGATGAACAGTTCGAGATTGCCCTCGTTACCGGAGTAGCCGAGGTCGGAGAGGCGGTAGGGAGTTCCCGCCGCGACAAAATCGCCGTCGGCGGCGACGGTTTGCTTATTTCGCGCGTCGGAGGCATTTTTGGTCCAAATACGCAGGTGCTGGTTCGCGGCGTCGGGGCGGACGTACGCGTATTCGACGTGCGTGCCGAAATCGGTGGTGGATTTGGCGATCAGCCACGGGGCCGAGGCGGCGTACGAGAAAGTCAGCGTCGAGGAGGGGTCGAGGCCGGCGGGGAGGCCGATGCGCAGCGGGGTGAAGGAGACCGCGCCCGCGAGGCTGTCGTCGGGAGTGCCGCTCACGCCGTCGAGGTTGTAGCCGTCCGCGTAGTCGGGCACGCCGTCTTCATCGGCGTCGCCGTCGTTGACGCCGATGTATTTGCCATCGGCCTCGGGATCGTCTTCCAGAGCCTCTTCGATCGCGCTGCCCTCGATCGTGCCGGTGTTGTCGGAATCGATGTCGACGTCCAGGCTCAGAGGCTGTGAAACTTTCGATATTTACGCGGATTGAGGCGACAGGTACTCGACGACGTGGGCCGAGGGCGCTAAAACGGAGGCATGTCGAAGATGGATCGAGACGCGTCGCCCTTGGAATCGCCGCAGCAGCGGTT
>JBGTDH010000316.1:0-4270 GCA_041748435.1 Pirellulales bacterium | reverse complement strand
ACAGATCGACCGGCCCCTGAATGTTCACCACGCGCACCGTACACAGCCGCCGGGCCGGTGTATCCGAGGGCAGCTCCTTCCGCGTATCGGCAGTCACCAACAGGTCGGTCTTCAGAAACTTGGTGGCCCCCTGCACGCGGCTCGCCAGAGTGACGGTGTTCCCCCGCGGGCCGTATGTAAACTTTCGCCGCGCGCCCGGGGTGCCCACGCGGGCCACGCCGGAGTTGATGCCAATGCCCACGCGAATGGGCTCGCCGATGGTGCTCTGCCAGGTGCGTGACACTTCGGGAAGTGCCCGCAGCATCTCCGCCGCCGCATTTACGGCGCGCTGGGCATGGTCGGGCTGGTCTTCCGGCGCGCCCCACATGGCCATCAGATCTTCGCCCACAAAATCGACCAGCACGCCCCCATGCAGAATGGCGCTATCGGAGAGCACGGTCAGCACTTCGTTGATCCACTCCAGCGTCTTGGCGGGACCCAGCCGTTCCGTAATCCGGCTGAAGCCGCGGATATCGCACACCAGAATCGTGACGTTGGAATCCCGCCCGCGCAGCAGCTCGGGGTTATCTGCCAAATGGCGCGACAACTCCGGCGAAAAGAACTGCTCGAACCGCACGCGCGATTCCACCGCCACACGCTCCTGCTCCATGCGGGCCAGCCCCGCCGCTACGCCGGAAGCCAGCACTTGCACCAGCATCGCCTCGGGCTTGCTGATCTGGGCCGATCCCGACGCGAGCGAACGCTGCATGCGATCTCCATACAAAGCGCCGATCACGCGGCCCGAAGCATCGCAAATGGGGGCAGCCACCACAGCCTGCACCTCCGCCAGACTGGCGCCGGATTGCAGCGACATGTCGGGCGTGAGCCAGCACGTCTGCTTCTCCCGGCAAACACGATCCAGCACGCGTTTGCTGGTAGTCCACTCTTCAGCAGATTGCCCCAGCCCGGCGGCCGACCGCAGCGCCGCCACGTTCCACTTCGTCCCATCCAGCAGCAGCACACGGCCACAATCCAGCCGCACCAGGTCGACCAGACTCTGGGCCGCGTGACCAAAGAAATCGTTGCTTCCCGCCGCCGATTGCAGCACCGCGGTCACGGCCTGCAACCAGTTGAGCAGCTTCTCTGTCTGATCTTCCGGCAGCCAGCTCAAAGCATCGGCCGTCATCGCCCGCCGCGCCATCAGCAGATCGCCGGGGGTCATCGTGGGAGACAGCAGGCTATGCAGTTGATCCTGGATCCCCGCGTCGGCCTCTTCCAACTCCAGCTTCACCAGCTTGTTGCCCACCTTGAACTCGGTGGGCAGGAACATTTCCCGTTTGTGCAGGCCGGCCAGCGTGCTGCCGCTGTACATGTACAGGGAGTTGTTGTTGCTGATGTTGCGGATCGACACGCGATCGGGCGAGTTCGACTCGATCCGGACTTGCTCCCGGGAGATGCGGTTCTCGCTCAGTTTGGCCACGGCCACGCGCGAGCGATCCCCCAGCCGTTGCCGTTCGAACAGCGGCTCTTCCGAAGTCCGCTGCCGGCCCAACTCCAGCGGCTCGTCCAACACCTGCTCATACAAAAGCAGGTTGTTCTCCAGGATCTTCAGCGTGATCATGAATCGGTCCGTGCGTTCCCGCTCCGTGCGATCGGCATTCCTCAATCATACGGCGCAGCCCACTCTTTGCGACCCCCAGGCTCCCGACCAAGTGCCCAGCTCCAGACGTTCCCATAACGCTGCTGGAACTGGCACACCCCGTAGGAACTGCTCACACGGCAGATTTGCAGGATGGCTGGCAGGACGCTGTAGACGACGAGCATCGAGTCCAGCCCGCGATTCAACGGTGGGCTAGAAGAGGAGATCGTTTGGAAATCTCGATGTTGTCGCTGGCGTCCTTGTTCGAGCCAATTACCAGCTTCTCGGCAAAGCACTCATCCCAACTCAGTGTGGGCTGCGGACGAATTAAGATTCCATCGTCCATCCGGTCCGTTAGACCGGCGCCGAGCTAATCGAGGCGCCTTACTTCACCACCCGGTCGTTAAGCCATTCGTCCAACCGGGCGGGCCAGCGTCCGACGGCCCCCTTGGTCGACTCGCGCATGCCGAAGCCGTGGCCGGCGGCGGCATAGACGTGCAACTCCGCGGGAACCCCGGCGTCTTTGAACTTCAAGTACACCTCGGCCATGCCGTGCGAAATGTCTTGCCGGTCGCCGTAACCGCAGACGATGAATGCCTGCGGCATGTCCTTGGCCACGGTAATCCGGCTGGATTTGCCGGGGTAAATCAAACACTGAAAGTCCGGGCGGCCGCTCTGGTGTTCGATGGAGTCTGTGGCGGACGTGTCTCCTCGACCCTCCTGCATCGCCGCCAGGAACGCCAGTTCGCCGCCGGCCGAAAAGCCCAGCGCACCCACTTTGGCGGGATCGATGCGCCATTCTTGGGCGCGGCTGCGCACCAGCCGGAGGGCCCGCTGCATGTCTCCCACGGCATGCCCGTCCAGGGTGTAGGTGGAACCTTTTTCGCGACACAGACGATACTTGAGCACGAAGGCCGCCACGCCGCGCTCGGCCAGCCAGCGGGCCAGATTGTGCCCTTCGTGATCGATGCACAGCTTGCTGTGTCCACCGCCAGGTGCGATTACGATGGCCACGCCCTTGGCCTGTCCGGCCTCGGGAAGGTACGGTGTGAGAGACGGCCTGTGAACCTGAGTCACATTGCGCTCGCCGGACGCTGTGCGCTCCACGGCTTCCTCCGCGGTCTGACCTTCGGAGCCGGGCGCGCCGTTGGGCCAGAGAAGAATCGCCGCTGGCTCCGCCGCGCGCAGTTGGACGCTGAGAGCCAGCAGCGCCACAAGACCTGTCAACGAGATTCGAATCATGATGCACCTTGGCCGGTGGATATGCCTCTGGGCGATGATTGTAATCGCGGCACGGGCATCAAGCGAGACTATCCGCTGCGGGAAGATTACACTTGAGGCGATGCCCGTTGGGCTTTCCTGACGAGTCCTGTTTCTGCGATCGCTCATGAAGAAGCTGCGCGTGCTGGTTCTGATGCACGAAGATCTGGTTCCGCCGGAGACCCTGGAAGGGTACGACGAGAAGCAGATCCAGGAGTGGAAGACCGAATTCGACGTGGTGACCGCACTGCGCAGCATGGGGCATGAGGTCCGGCCTCTGGGCGTGTGGGACGATCTGGGAAAAATCCGCAAGCAGATCGAAGAATGGAAGCCGCACGTGGCTTTCAACCTGCTGGAAGAGTTTCACGGCGTGGCCGTCTACGATCAGCACGTGGTGAGTTATTTGGAGCTGATGCGGCAGCCTTACACCGGCTGCAATCCCCGCGGACTGATGCTGTCCCACGATAAATCGCTGTGCAAGCAGATCCTGGTCTATCACCGTATTCTCACGCCCAAGTTCGCCGTCTATCCGCGCGGCCGCAGCGTGAAGCCCTCGCGACGGCTGACGTATCCCCTGGTGGTGAAGTCGGTGAGCGAAGACGCCTCGCGCGGCATCTCACAAGCCTCGGTGGTGCATAACGACGAGAAGCTCAAAGACCGCGTCGAGTTCATGTACGACCAGATCGGCTGCGACGCGCTCGTGGAAGAATACATCGACGGCCGCGAGCTGTACGTCGGTGTGATGGGCAATCAGCGGCTGCGCACGTTTCCCGTGTGGGAGCTGCTGTTTACTAAATCGGACGAGAAAGTGCCACTCATCGCCACCGCCAAGGTCAAGTGGGACTACGACTATCAGGAGAAGCTCGGCGTGAAGACGTGCCTGTCGGAGGGCCTGCCCGCGGGCGCAGAGTCGGCGATCGCAAAACAGTGCCTGCGCACCTATCGCGCGCTATCACTCTCCGGCTATGCCCGCATCGATCTGCGATTAGCAGAGGACGGCCGAGCCTACGTGCTAGAGGCCAACCCCAACCCAAATCTTTCGTATGGGGAAGACTTCGCCGAATCGGCCGAGCAAGGCGGCATTAGCTACGAGCCGCTGTTGCAGCGGATTCTCAACCTTGGCCTGAGCTACAAAGCTGCTTGGCGTGCGTAGTTCAGATCATGGCAAACAAGGAAGCCCGCAAACGGGCTTGCCTGGCGGCCGTGATACTCGGATAGACCGTGGCGCCAAGCAGGGCATCCGCCGCGGCATCGGTCGATGAATCACTCCACTGGGAGATGACCTGATCCGTGGCCGAGGCGGAACTACTCGTCGATGAAGGCGACGCGGCGGGGGTGCTGCTAACACTGGCCGCCGGCGCGGATAAAGGCAAGAGCGCCGCGGCGGCGGCC
>JBGTDH010000315.1:0-7738 GCA_041748435.1 Pirellulales bacterium | reverse complement strand
GTTGGCGGGCGAGCGATTCCAGGTGGGGCGTAGCGAGTTTATGCATCGTAGCGGCCGAGCGCGGGAGAGGTAGAGAATTCGCGGCTGTCACGCCATGATTCTACTTGATGCGTGTGCAACTGCTGGTACAGTCGAAAGTTGATTGCAGCACCGAGAACAGCATCCACGAGCATCATACAGGGTCCCGCGTCATGTCCCAGGCCCCGCGCATCAGTCCGGACGAGGTCGATCATCTGCTCCGCAACGCCCAGCTTCGCGACGAGCTGGAGCCGTTTCTGGACGAAGCGGTGATGTCGTTGGATCGCGAGACGCTTCCCACGCCGATCGAGAACGATTTTCTGGCCTCCATGCTGGCCTGGGAGCGGGCGCCCATCCTGCCGATCGCCAAATGGTTCGAGCCGGAGCTGATTTTGCCGCCGCCGGGTCCCTTGGACGATCTGGAGCTGCACAACATTCTCTGGGACACCATCCAGCGGCTGTACGACAAGCAGATCATCCTGGACTTCACCGACCATCTCTCGGATCGCCAGCTTTATAAGCTGATCTACTGCGACATTCTCCCCTCGGCGGAAAAGAAGCTCGACATGCCCGGCAACTTCCTGCACTGGGACTGTGCCGATGCCGGCGGCGATCCCGAAGTCTGGCTCCGCTACTACGCCAGCGACGAGGAGCGCCAAGACTGGGCCGAAACCTACGAAGACCCCCTCCCCCCGTCCGAAGAGCCCCCGTTCCCCCGTCGCTTGCCGCAGCAACCGTTGTAGTCGATCCCAGAGCTAAGAACTGTTCGCGACGTTCTTGCGACTCAGCGTCGACGCGTTCTCGGCTAAGCTTTGGCGTATCTCCTCTTCAAACGCCAGTAGCCGCTCCCACTGGCCCGCGTAAAGCGTCACCGGCATGCGCTGGAGGCCATACACGGAGACGGCTCCTTTGAGGCTGACTTTGCAATACAACTGACCTCGTTTTGGCGTGGCCGCAAGCAGTTCGCTAGCCTCCTTTGCGGTCATCTCCCCCGTCTGTACTTTTGCTAGAATCGCGTCCTTGGAAAGCTTGGAAGGGCTGCCACTTGCGGCTCCCTTTTTAGAAGGTGGATCACCGCCATCGGGGTTCTCGATCCCCGATCTTTGCCTCAGCCTCAACAGCCAGTTTTCCCACCTGCGGCGATCCTGGCCCGCGTAGACTTCCGGGGACGCGTCATAGGCCTTGATTCCGCCGGAGTGAAAACGAAACTCGTTGCATCGCGACCGCGCCAACCACAAGAAGGGGCTCACGCTCTCTCCGGCACTGCTGGAATGTGTCAGAAAGAGGAGCCGACACGCCCGCGTCATGGCAACATAGAGTCTTGCCGCCTCTTGCGGCAAATCCTCTTCAATCGCATCGGGCCGCGGAAACGCGCCATCCTGAACGCCCGCGACGAACACCGTGTGGAACTCATGTCCTTTGCATGATTCCACGTCACAGAGCATCGTCGATGTCCATTTGTCGACGCGATCGACAAGCAACTCCCCGAATTCCAGTTGGCGGCGCTGAAGTTCGCCAATAATTGCGCCGCGAACATCTGGATTCGCCGCGATAATCCCGATCGGCAGCTTCTTCTCTGCACCGTCTTCCGCCGCAGAGCCAGAAGCAGCCGATAAATGCAAGCTCTCGATCTTGTCGGCGATAAAGGTTGCCTCCTCCTCGACGCTCGCGCAGGCGACTATCCCCGGCCTAGCGCCATGCTGCAATGCGTACTCCGGCGACGCGGGGGGCGCAGAGGTTTCCTCTCCAAAGTCGATGTACGGGAAAGTCTCAATGACTGCAAAGGCCGCTTCCAGAATCTCGCGAGTGTTGCGGTAGTTCTGTTTCAGGAAGAAACTTCGTGCCCCAGGAAGCTCAATGCCGCAAGCCCTCAGGCTGAAACCTTTCTTGTAGATGGCTTGCGCGCTGTCGCCGACCAAATAAAGACCGTCGCGTTTCTGCCCTACTTTCGCTCCATCGCCAGATTGCAAGGCCCCTAGCAAGCTGATTTCCAACTGGGTGAGGTCCTGCACTTCGTCAACCAGGATACTGACAAACTTTGGAATTGTTCCGAGGACGGCCGAACCGTTGATGTGCGTGGCACCCGGTGCTTTGTTATCTTGTGCGCGAAATTTTGCGTCACGCCTATCATTTTCGATGAGTTCGAGGGCAAACTGCACGATCGCCGGATCGTCCCAAAGCTGCTGCTTGCACAACCAGGCTTCCCAGATTCGCACGGCCTCGAGGCACACCCAGCGACCATCTTTGGTGAGGCCGCGCCCACGCCCGCGACGCACGAAAATCTGCGGGTCATAATAGCCTCTGTAGTCGCGCCGGCGGAGGCGAGTGCGAATATAGGATGCTTCATCGCCAATGAATGTGTGTAGCGCGGACGCGTCATGCCCCTTCAGGCCGGATGATCTGAACTCGGGCCAGTCTTGCAGCCCGAGGACGATATCGGTCATTAGCGTCTCTCGATCAGGTTCCGCGATGACCGAAACTTTCCCGCCGATGACCTCGCGGGAGAGTTCCACGACGGTGCGGGTGACGATCTGCCCGCGAACCATCGGCTCGCAGAGTTGATCCAGCAGGCGGTCGAGTTGGGCACGCATGCTCTCGGTGCTAGTAGCGACAAGGACGTTCGAATCGTACTCGTTGACCAGGTGCTTGGCGCGATGCAGCAGCACGCACGTTTTTCCGCTTCCCGATACTCCGCGCAACCGCGCGGCCCCCTCATGGGTCGCCCTGGCAAACTCCTTTTGCTTGCCGCTCAAGAACACCAGCCACTCGTCCCATTCGCCGATTTCGGGAAGTTCGCGCAAGTCATCGAAGCCGACGAACTGCTCGGAGTTCACTGGTTCCAGAATCGCGTCGGCCAAGGCGTCGCCTTCGATCTTAATGGCCAGCCCCAGAATCTGCTCGATCTCCGCATGCAATTCTGGCCATTGCTGCGAATAGGCATAAGAAAGAAGGTAGTAGGCGTTCGACCCGAGATCACCGTTTTTTCCAGAAGGTCCAAAATTCTTTCCCCATTCTGTTCGAACTCGCCGGAGGTGACTTCTAACACGTAGTCCCGCAACGCGTCCGGAAATGGAAGACTTCGAATGGAATTCGCGACCGCCTGAAGCAAGGAGCCACTTGGCCGCAACGTCTCATCGGGGCGAATGTTGGAAGAACGGGTTTCGATGCTCAGGGGCGAGTTCGTCTCTCGTACAAGCGCCAGGGTCCCATCCTTTGCCCGCTGCACGTAGACGTCGTCTCGATGGTTATCGAGCCAGCGGTCCGTGTCCTCGTGATCGCCAATGAAACAGAAACACCGATACGCCCTTCTCCCGTGAGGGGCGCTGCACGACCATCCTATAGCCATCGCCCAAGTCGTACTTCGTCACATTCGGCAGGCGCGACTCACCGTGGTGTGTCTGCTGATGTGAGATACGCCCATACATCTGCCAATCGCTCATCGCAGCGAGCGCTTTCTGGCGCAATGCCGTCCCGCGACCTCCACGCGTCCGCAGTCTCTCGAGTTGTTTGTTGAACTCATTCGTGTACTTAGCGTGGTATTGCATGACTTCGTCGCGATGGTCCATGGGGAGGGCGGGCACGCAATATTACCCCCCCGAATAAATGGTGCAATCGAGCGGGTCGACTTTTTGATTGAAGTCGCGGCTTGAACACGAAGACGCGATCGGGTCAGGGCAAGGTCCAGTCGGCCAGTTGGATGCCGGGGATCTGCGCGAAATCCTTCGTGTTCCGTGTCAGAACGACCATGGCACGCGTGATTGCCGTGGCGCCGATGCGGAGGTCCATCGTGCCGATGCGAACTTTTAGCGTTCGCATTTCCGAGAAGAGCGCAGCGGAATCGTGATCGAAGTCAAGAACCTGGAATGCGGAGAAATCGGTCAGCACGCCGCGCAACATGCGATACGCGCGAACCACAGCTTCCTCGGTCCGGGCGCGGCTGAGATAAGCGTTCCAGCCGAGCATCTGCTCCTGGAAGCTGACCACGCTTACGTAGAAATCCGAGACGTCATACTCGCTCATGCGTCGCAGGATACAATCAGCATACGGCTGCGTCTGCTGTTGCAGGATGCCCAGGTGATCCGTATCGAACAGGAACATGTCAGCGTGCCCACGTCAAGGCGAAGGGCAATCAGCGCGTCGGATTTCTTGACCCAATCGCAATACCTCGGCGAAGTCGGGCTCGTCTTTCATCGAGCCGAGGACTTTCGTCAACCAGTTTGCGTTAGGCTCGGGCGAGCCGTTTTTCTTCAACGTCGCCACATCTTCTTCCAGCAACGATAGCCGTTCTTCGATCGTCATGGGTGCTCTCCGCGGGTGTACGCCCTTCCCATCCGCATTATACAATACGCATCGCCCACGCCGAACTGCTTAAAATCCTTGGGTTGATTCCGATGTCTCAGTTTCGTGTATCGACGAACACACACTTCGCTCCGGCCAGCGCCACCAGAGAGCGATACATGACCCCCTGCCCCCGTCCGAAGAGCCCCCGTTCCCCCGCCTCCTGCCGCAGCAGCCGTTTTAGGGCGTAGCATGATCCTAATTGATGTTCTTGTGGGAGTCGTTGCGGCTCGTCGCCAGGGCCGGTAACTCGCGAGATCCGCGTACCCTGTCGGACCGTGGCGCCGAACGTGCGGAACAGGCGGGTAAAATGAAAGGGGGCGTCATGGAGAAGATTATTGAGCGGCCACCTTCGCCAACAATTCCTGATGAAGTTGGCGGGCGTCGTCGAGCGGAAGCGAGGCCACCCGCTGGCGATATCGAAGCATCTCTTCTTGCAACTCAGCCAATTCGACGACCTCGGCGGGCGTGAGTGGCGGGCCGTCAAACTCCTGGTCGATAAGGTCACAGCGTCGATTGTTCTTTGCTTCGGTCCAAGCTTCTGCGGTTCCATTCGTCGGCTTCGGGGGTGGCATAACGCAGGCCACCGCTTGCCCATCTAGTTCCACCACGGAACCGTGCGCATCGTTCGGCAGCGAGAGATGGATTTTTGCGAACCTTTCGCAACTGTCCGCCGTCTCAAGAGCAGGCGGCTGAATCACAGCAGTTGTGGAGCAGCCATTTGATGCGGAGATTCTGAAAATGATGATCTTACGGCTGAGTTCCATAGGTCAAGAGATTTGCGAAGGGCGATTCGCCGATCAACCGGCGAATCCGCTGCCCGCGCATCCCCTGCGCTTGTGACACTCGGCCAGCCGCCGATCGAGCACTTCAAAGCCCGGTGTCACAAATACATCGGGCTTTTTCGTTGGGCTGTTAGCTGAGACGGTGTAGCGCCTGGCTGAAGATCAGGAGACGAGGATTCGAGCGCCTCACGGCCCACTTGCGCCGGGAGTACGTCCAGAACGTGGCGAAGGCTGGCATCGCGCTTGGCTGGGGGCCAAGAGATCGTCGGTTCAAATCCGACCGTTCTGATTGAGAGATCGGGATGTAGGGCAGCGGCAAGCCCGCGTGTTTTGGGAACACGAGAGCGTGGGTTCGAGTCCCACCTTCCCGACTTGGATGAATTGGTAGTCGAGGGCTGGTTGCCCCTATCCGCCTGATACGCGGGTCGCGCTGAGTTCGATTCTCAGGGCTACCACTGGCAAACACAAACCAAAGGAGCCGAGCAATGTCGACCGTACGTCGATTGAAACGCATACGCCCGACCAACCATGAGGTCGTGGTGTAACGGCAGCATCCCTGGCTTTTAACCAGGTGGGTGTGGGTTCAAATCCCTCCGGCCTTACTCGATCGCTGGCGCGTAGCTCAGCGGTGAGAGCAGCGTCCTTATAAGACGCAGGTCGTGGGTTCAACTCCCACCGCGCCGATTTCGATTCGACGGGATCAAGGTGCTAGCGGCAGCATCTCCGGCTCTTAACCGGACGGGTGAGGGTTCGAGTCCCTCTGGTCCCACTAAAAAACAAGCACTGGTCGTCCGTGGAGAAGATTCCGCACCCGTAATGCGGCGACGCCGCGAGCGAGTCCGGTCCGGTGCCCTTGGTCTTTGACAAATTCGGCAGCCACACAAGCGCCCATGATGTAGAGGTAGCCTGCTGCCTTGCCATGGCGGAAGCGCGGGTTCGATTCCCGCTGGGCGCTTCGAGATCCAGGGACTTTCAAGCCCGCCGACACGGGTTCGATTCCCGTCCGCGTCACTTTGGCCCGGTGTGATGTTGGCGCTTACAGCCAGGCCCTCAACCTGGCCGACACGGGTTCGATTCCCGTCCGGGTCACTAATACGACGAAGTGGTGGAACCTGGTAGACACGCGACACTCAGACTGTCGTGCCCTTGCGGCGTGGGAGTTCGACTCTCCCCTTCGTCACTTGATGCAGGTGCGGCAGGCGCCCAGTTGGGTTTCATAAGCCCGACCGCCCGGTTCGATACCGGGACCTGCAACCTTGAAAGGATGAACGCGGAAGGATGAAGGATGAAACAGAGAGCGGACGTTGACCATGTGCCGACCTACTTTCATCCTTCACCCTTCATCCTTGGCTTGGCCGGGTACGCAAACAGGCAAAGCGGCGAGGTCGAGAGCCTCGTGATTGTGGGTTCGACGCCCACCTCGGTCACTCACAAAACGATCGCGTGGTCCAACGGCGCGTCCGTGGTAAGGACAAAGACCGGGTTCAATTGAGCATGGCCGCACGCTGGGCACGTCATCGATCGTACGCGCTCCTTCAATAATGGAAGCACATTCTGAACCATCAGTACGCGGACCATGGCGGGGTCGAGCTGAACACCATCGATGACTACCTCCGCGAACGTTTCGTCCACCGCCGGCTCTCTCTGGCTTTCCGTAGCGAATGCGTGGACGTGTATACCCTCGGCCTCATATTTGGGTTGTGTCCACAGGAACGCCGGACTCGAGCCCCAGACCTGGATCCCGCCGGGATAGTCTGACTGCTTAATACTCAGATTTTCCGGGGCCGGCACGACACTTTGTTTACCCACACCGCAAGCATCCCGAACACCGACTATCGGATTACCGATTCCTCGCGTGCGGTCATGGAAGTGCTTCCCGCAGCTAGCGCAGAGGTGTCGGCGGTGAGGGTGGACGCTGAACCAATCCTTATCAAGATGCGGCCGACCGCAATGGGTGCAGGTGACGAACCGCATTGAAACGCCGAACACCGAGCTGACGAGGTAATAGATCGCGTCTATTTGATTGACAACGATGCCTTCCGCTGGCAGGCATTTCCCCACGATCCGCACGGCTTGGTAAGTCAGATCGATTTCCTTTTTCGACTTCGGCGTCGGCCGGGCGTGAACGTGGATTCCGCCCTCGAACGGCAACTCGGTTGTGTCGTACACGGCAGGAGCGGCACCCCAAAGCGCGACTCCGCCAAGGTACTTATCCAGATCGAGAGTCTTGACCTCCTCGGATGGGATGCGTACCGCGTCCGCTGCACAACATTTCGAAGCAGGCTTCCCGTACTTCGCCGTCGCATCAGCCCGATGCGCGCGGCACTAATACCGCGTACTGCCATCCCGGCGTTTCTCAATGGCTACCACGTCACAAGGCACGGCCGGAGTTGTAGGATCGCCAGCACAAGGCACGCAAGGACCGAATAGCGACTGTTGTCGGGCACCCTGTCCATGGGGCAGGGCGATCGCACGTTAAGTCATTTGCCGAACAGCACTTGTTCGAGGTAGGAGTCGTCCCAGCCCGCGGTGAGTCGCTTGTTCTTGATGCCGACTTTGAGCGTGGGCTCATTCTTGAGCATGCTGAGCGCCGTGCG
>JBGTDH010000314.1:0-1811 GCA_041748435.1 Pirellulales bacterium | reverse complement strand
CCGGCGACACACCTGTGCCTTCGAGGTTTTGCATGCCCGTGTGCGCCACGCTCCAGGTCCATGCCGCCGCGAAAAGCGCCAGCACCACCAAGCCGGCGACGTCGAAGATTTTCTCGCCACGCCTTGAGATGCCCGCACGGTGCCACCGGCTTGTGGGGCGTTCGGGAATGAGAAAAGCCAGCTCTGCGGTATGGAGGATCGCGTTTGCCGCGTCCCGGATGAACGCGTCGGGCCCGCGGTGTGCCGCTCGGGCATGCGACGTCGGTCGCGCCGGATCGTCCTTGTCGTGGCGACCTTCAAGATCGCCGTTGACCGCTCGCCGCTCGCTATCGATGTTCAAGGTTCATTCTCGAACCACTGATCTCAAGGATTATGGATTTCTTCGTCGACCTGTTTCATCGTCTGTCCGATCTCGAAGGGCTGATCCGCTGGGGTGGCCTCCTGGTGCTCACAGCAATCGTGTTCACGGAGACCGGACTGCTTTTCGGCTTTTTTCTTCCTGGCGATTCCCTTCTCGTGACGGCCGGCCTGCTCGCGTCGCAACCCGACATGGGCCTCAACGTATATGTAATGGGTGTAATTCTCTCGATCGCAGCGATACTCGGCGACACGGTTGGGTATGCAATTGGCCGAGCCACGGGACCGCGCATATTCACCCGCGAGAACTCCATCTTCTTCAATCGGAAGCACCTCCAGAGAGCGCACGATTTCTACGAGAAGCATGGAGGCAAAACCATCGTGATTGCGCGTTTCATGCCAATCATACGCACATTCGCCCCGGTTGTTGCGGGCGCTGCCGCAATGCGTTATCGCGATTTCATTTTTTACAACGTCTTTGGCGGATTGCTCTGGGTGTGGAGCATGTTGTTCACGGGCTACTTCCTGGGACGATGGGTACCCGGTGTCGACCAGCACATCGAGAAGGTGATCATTCTAGTGGTGTTTCTGTCGATCCTTCCGGCGATCATCGGATGGTTGAAGTCTCGCAGTGCTGCAAGAGCGGCGGAAGCGTAGGGGGACGTCGGGAGGCGGATAGCGGGAGACGGGAGGCGGATAGCGGGAGGCGGCCGGCGAAGAGTCGGGAAGCCAAACGCTGTTCAGTGCGCTGGAATGGTGGGATAGAAACTCGGAATGCGCGCAAAACTCCAAGCGGGGGGGCCCGCATTTCCCTTTGCGCTTCTCTCGCACTCCGCGCCCGAGTTCATCCGCTTTTCCGCCTGCGACCGCCCAGTTGTTACCCTCTTCCCGCTTCCCGCTTCCCGCCTCCCCCCTTATGATTCCTCCCTCAACACGGTCCAATCCCGGAGGAAATCTCAATGGCCCACGTCTTTCCGCCTCTTCCGTACGATTACGGCGCCCTCGAGCCGCACATCGATGCCCGGACGATGGAGATTCACCATTCCAAGCACCACCAGACTTACGTAACTAACCTCAACGCAGCTCTGGAGAAGGCCCCCGAGTTGCAGGGCAAGCCGCTCGACGAGCTCCTTGCGAATCTGGATGCCGTTCCAGAGGGTATCCGCACAGCCGTACGCAACAATGGCGGCGGGCACTGGAATCACAGCATGTTCTGGCAGATCATGACGCCAAGCGGTTCTGGCGAGCCCGAAGGTAAAGTTGGTGACGCAATCAAGGATGCGTTTGGCGGTTTCGCGAAGCTGAAGGAACAGTTTGCTGCTGCAGCAACCGGCCGCTTCGGGTCCGGCTGGGTCTGGCTGATCAACGAGGGCGGCAAGCTCAGCGTAACAAGCACCCCCAACCAGGACACGCCGGTCATGGAAGGTAAGAAGCCTATCCTCGGCCTGGACGTC
>JBGTDH010000313.1:0-8043 GCA_041748435.1 Pirellulales bacterium | reverse complement strand
TCAAGGTTGGGGACCCTTGGAACGGCAGATGGAGTGCCGAGCCTGCAAAGCGGTGATCAACACGAACCTGAATCCTAAACGCACAAAACAGCAACTCCATGAGGCATCGGTTCGCCGGCGAGTCGCCGACCTCTTGCTGGACGGCGAAACCGAGGCCGTCGACCATGCCGAGCTTTTTCGACGTTTTGGGAGTCGATGTTTCAAGTCGGGCAAGGCACTGAACATCAGCGATCGCGCGACGTGGTCGATTGATCACATCCTGCCGTCCCGTTACCTCTATCCACTAACCGTTTCCAACGCCGCGTTGTTGTCCCGTGAGGCAAACGACAACAAGCGGGATCGCTGGCCCAGCGAGTTCTACACGAACGCAGAACTAAAGCGTCTGGCTGACTTGACGGGCGCCGACCTCTCGCTTCTTTCCAGTCCCAAGCCGGTGGTCAACCCGAGTATTGATGTCAACGCGTGCGTGGAGCGCTTTTTGCGCATGCGCGAACACTCGAATCTCTACAAACGCGTCTTGCAACTGAAGCAACTGGTGGGCAACCTTGGTCTGGTGGGGAGGCTCTCCGACAAGAATCGGAAACTGCTGGGGTTCTGATCGCTACAAGCGCTTTAGTCGACGCGTCGAAAGAACAGGTATTGGTGCGACGTTGTGGCTCCCTGGTCACGCAAGCCGAATTTTTCCCGCCCCGCCACGTCTTCATCGAAAGAGTGAATCAGTTGGAAGTCCGCGCTGGCGCGGCATTCCAATTCTGCTGCCATGTCGGTTGATGCCGTTCGTCCGACGTGAAGAATGAGTCGTCCGCCGGGCCGCAGCCAACGTGCTGCGCATGCAAAGAACCTCCGATAGACATCCATGGATCGTGCCTGTTGGTTCTCCAAAAAATCCGACCGGCGCTGGACGAAGTCGGCAGGCTCCCAACCCGTCATCCATAGCCGCATCCAGTTGGTACTGAAAAAGCGTGTGGAAGCGGCAAAGGGAGGCGAAGTAATCACGACGTCGACACAGGACGGCGGGTTTAGAAACTCGTAGCTCCCCAATGTCGCTTCTCCGGACATAACGTCGCAGGGAACGGGGTGCGACAAGACTCGCAGCATTTTCGCACGAAGCCTCGGGGCCAGCGGACGATACGTGTTCGGGCCGGAAGGCTTCAGTGGAGTCACGGGATGCGAGCGTCGAGACAGGGCATAGGGACGATTACCATGCAGGATATGCACTGCCGAAGAGTAGACAACGGCGCGCGCCCACGAATCGCACGGGAATTGTGCGATGTATTGTCGAGCGGCCAGCACCTCTTGGTAGGTCGTGGGATGGAAATAATCGGGAATCCTCCCGTTGAGGCCAAAATCCGAGTAGGACTCGGGATTCATCGAGTCCCTACGTTTATCAACGAATTGAAGCAGATCGTCCAGGACGCGAATCGGCTCTTCGGGCGAACCGCGGCTGATCTTTGCGCGGGTTAGAAGAAAGCCCAATTCCTGCAGATCGTTTCCGATTGCGGTGCGGCCTTGCAAGAATGATTCCAGAGGAATCGTCCCGCACCCTGAGAGCGGGTCGAGAACCGTGTCGCCGGGGTCCGAGAATCGCTGCACCAGTAAGTGAGCGATCGCAGGCTTGAGCTTGCCCTGGTACGAACACAAGGAATGCAATCCATGCCCCCAATTCCGGCTGGCAAAGGGGGATTGGCGGTGGGGAAGGGAATGCTCGAATTCGACGGCCGCGCTCCGAAAGCGGTCTTCTTGGCGACCATTGTCACGGTGTCGAACAGCAGGGCGGCCTTTCGGGTCATGAGGTCTCCTAAGAACCAAGAGCACCTGCTTTAGCGCACTGCCATCCTTGGATGTACGTTTCCTTACGCTCCGCACTTCATCGAGCTGAAGACCGGCGAACTGCGCGATCTCGGTCACAAGCTCATCCGTGGGAACGTGAACACCTGCGAAACGGGAGTCGCCGATGTCAATGATCGCCCGGCCGCCTGGACGCAATAGCCGTGCGACATTGCGTACCCAAGTTTGAGTATCAGAAAAGTACCTTCGAATCAGTTCAGGGATACGTCGGTCGTAAGCTGTTTCGTCGAGCTGTCGCGCGATTCTCTCGACGCTGGAAATCTCCACCGGCGTTCGCCCGCGCCGCGACACGTTGTTGATTCCAGCGGCCAGGGCAACATCGGTATAGGCCGGCAAGTCGGACTCCCGCTCAAGAATGCCAGTCAGCCAAAGCTCCAACTTGGTGTTGCGAAAATAGTTGGTTCCATTGACATAGGGCGGCGAAGTGATCACGAGATCGATCCAAGCGGGATCCTGCGGCGAAGTCAGTGCGGACTCGGACAAGCAAACGACGGGCGGAAGATCGGCTAGCGACGGTTCGATGTCGTCGAGAATTTCGCGAGTCTTGTCCCGAAAAGCATCAAAGGGCGAGCAATCGTCCGGTAAAGCCTCGTCGGTCGTGCGATACCGGAGATCCGCCGCGCGCTTCATCTCGCTGCAAGCCACGGCGATTGATGCAAGACCGAGCCGCGCCAGCAAACGGCAGTCAATCGTCGGGGAGTCTGTCACCAGGATTGCGCTCCGCAAAGCGACAATCTCCGACAAACGGCGACCGCGAAAAAAGGGGCGGTTGCCAAAAGCGCTCCGGAGCTCTTTCGTTGCGTTCCTGGGGGAAATCAATCGAGCCGCGTCGCTTGAAATCTGCTCGAAGTAGCCTTCGAGCACTCGTTTGTTTCGAGCTACTTTTCGCAAGGAGTTGGTCTTGCACTCGATGACCAACCGCATGAAAGGATTGATCTCTGAATAGAAGGAGAGGAGGCGATTGGCAGCACTAACCGTCACCGTCGTTCCCGTTCCGGCAAACGGATCGTAGATCCGGCTTTCTGGCTCGGCGAACTCGTCGATCAGGTTCTGAACCAAGTCACTCGAAAAGCCTTCAATGTACGGATACCACCGGTGGACTGCGGTGCGATAGTTGGGAAAGAATGTGCCCTGCCTACCGATGCCGGCCGAGTGGGTCTCGAACAGCTTTTGTTGAACATCACGCTGGAGGGCTGCGCTTGACATCGAGTGTCCGTCCGAATCCATAAGACAGCATTCGCCGCGCCCTAACGTACCCATTTGGTGGACAGATGTAAATACGCTCCAATCGAGCCGATTTGGGTGCTGGAATTCCTGCCACAGCCTTTGTAGGCTGGTAGGCTAGCTCTCGCCACTACATTCCGCCGGCTCGGCGACCCTGCACAGAATTAGGAGTACCCTATGCGGCACGATCTCAATCGACGTAGATTCCTGGAAGACTCGATGCTGGCCGCGGTGGCCGCTTTAACCGTGCCGGCCAGTTCGGTGCTGGCGGCCGATGAACCCAAGAAGGCAGCGGCGAATGACAAGCTGAGCGTGGCTATCGTCGGGGTCAACGGACGCGGCGGCAGTCATATCTCGGCCTTCGGCGCCAAGCCCGATACGGAGATCACCTACATCTGCGATGTCGATGTGGCCGTGGGCGAACGGGCCTGCGACAGCCTCGAAAAGAAGCAGGGCCGGCGACCCAGGTTCGTGCAAGACATGCGGCAGATGCTCGAGGACAAGTCGGTCGATATCGTGACCACCGCCACGCCCAACCACTGGCATGCCCTCACGGCCATCTGGGCCATCCAAGCCGGCAAAGATGTGTATGTCGAGAAACCGGTGAGCCACAACGTCAGCGAAGGCCGCCGCATTGTCGAAGCAGCCCGCAAGTACAACCGCATCTGCCAGACCGGCACGCAATGCCGCTCGATGCCGGCCTCCATCGCGGGCATCGAGTACATCCGCGAAGGCAAGATCGGCGAGATGAAGCTCGCCCGCGGGCTGTGCTACAAATCCCGCGGTTCGATCGGACCCAAAGGCAATTTCGAGGTGCCGGACGGCATCAACTACGATCTGTGGTGCGGGCCGGCGCCCATGACCACGCGCACGCGTCAGAAGCTGCATTACGAGTGGCACTGGCAGTGGGACTACGGCAACGGCGATCTTGGCAACCAGGGCATTCACCAGATGGATGTGGCCCGTTGGGGTCTGGGAGTGAACGACATCGGAGACGGCGTGCTCAGCTACGGCGGGCGCTACAGTTATGAAGACGCCGGCGAAACAGCCAACACACAGGTCTGCATTCACACCTTTGGCGATAAGACCCTGGTGTTTGAAGTGCGCGGCCTGAAGACGGACGACGTGCGCGGCGCACGCGTGGGCAACATCTTCTACGGCAGCCAGGGCTACGTGGTGATGACCGCGTACAACAAGGGCGCCGCCTTCGATCGCGAGGGGACTATGATCAAGGAGTTTGGTGGCGCTGGCGGCGATGAGCTGCACTTCCAGAACTTCCTCAAAGCGGTCCGCAGCCGGAATTACAAGGACCTCAACGCCGATATCGAAGACGGCCACCTCTCCAGCGCGCTGTGCCATGTGGGCAACATCAGCTATCGGCTGGGCAAGGCGATGATGCCGTCCGATGTGCGTGCCGCTCTGACTGGCAATGCGGAGGCCACCGAGACGTTCGAGCGGTTCTCCAGCCACCTGGCAGACAACAAGGTCGACCTGGATAAGGATAAAGTCATGTTTGGCGCCAAGCTCAAGATCGACGGGAAGAAAGAGAACTTCCCCGGCAACGACAAGGCCAACGCCATGCTCACCCGAGAGTACCGGGCGCCGTACATCGTCCCTGCCGCCGGACAGGTGTGAGAATCGGCAGCAGCCACGCTAAGGATCTCAGCCCGCGAGACAGCCTTGTCCCGCGGGCTTTTTCGTGGGCCGCACGATCCCAACGGAGTAGAATGCCCAGGAACCAGTTGCCGTGGAGGGAGTATGCCGCAACGAATCACATCCGAGGCTTCGCTTCCGGCGCCGCCGTTCGTGCCGGGTTCGTCAACACCCTTTCGGATTCCTCCCCTGGAAAACGGCGACTATCTCGATCAGAGGACGTTCCACGAGCGCTATCGAGCGATGCCGCTGGACTTTCGGGCCGAATTGATCGAAGGGATGGTGATTGTGCCTTCGCCGACCAAAGTGCCCCACGGACAGCACCACACCGCGCTTATGGCGTGTTTGTATCTGTACAAAGCGGCGACTCCAGGGACGAACGCCGTGGACAACACCACCACGATTCTGGGCGACGAAAGCGAGCCCCAGCCGGACGGTTCGCTGTATGTGCTGCCAGAGTTCGGCGGCCAATGCCATCTCGTCGACGACTACTTGCATGGCCCACCAGAATGGCTCGCGGAGATTGCCTCTTCCAGTGAGGCGTACGATCTGCACGGCAAGTACCGCGACTACGAACGAGCCGGCGTTCGGGAGTACGTCGTCGTTTTGTTGCGTGAACAGGCCGTCCGCGGATTCCTGCTGCACGAGGGACGGTTTAAGCCGCATGCAGCAGACCCTGACGGCATCTACCGATCCCTCACTTTTCCGGGCTTATGGATCGATTGTGCGGCCCTGTTGCACGACGACGCCCCGGCCGTTCTCGCCACGCTAGGACAAGGCTTGCAGTCGCCCGAACATGCTGCCTTTCTGTTGAGATTGCGCCCGTCCACGGGAACGTGAGCCAGATTCTCATCTTTTCTGATTGGAGAGTGACACCGAGATGAACTTGCCCCTTTCAGATCCTAGAATGGTCCTGCTTCTGTCCGCATTCTTTGCTTTGCTTTTCGTGCTCTTCGTCATCTTGCCGTGGCTCTTCATCTGGAAGGCCAAACGGCTGAACATGATCCCGCAAGACTGGCACCTATCATCGGCTTGTGTCCGCGTTGCGAGAGCCCTCGGAAGCGAACTGCGGCGGAATGCGGACAGCCTGTTTATGCGGATTGCCGCCATCGGTGTGATCTGGGGCATCGTTGTCGCATTCTTTGGGTTCAAAGGAGGTCACACCATTTCTGGCATCCTGTTTTTCGGAAGCCTGATCGAGGTTATCATGCCTGGCGCGTTAGGCCGTTGGGAAGGGCCGGGGGCTGAAGAATTGAATGGTTCCTCCTCGACATTGGTAATCCCGGCGTTGTTTTGGCTGATCGTCTCAGCTATCAGCGGTTCGATCTACACATTCAACGGGTCACTCTCCGGGGCCGGGCCTCATCTTCCATGAGCGAACAAGTGCGGGGCGAACTATGGTGTTACTCCGGGCCGCAGGAGAGTCCGGGCCGGTCCGCCGCGAACTTCACCAAACTCCCGCTCGCCTTCGAGGTGCCGCAGCGAGGGGGAAAGGTCCTGGATCTTCAGTGCCAGCGCTGCGGCAAGCCGATCCGGGTATGTGTAAGGAGCCGGGGTCAAGTCGTGTTCAACTTGCGGCTCCGGACGGTCTGGGCCACTCTGCTAGCCGTTTTCGGCGCAGGCTTGCTCGTTTTCTATTTCCTCTCGGACAACTCCCCCGGCGCCCAAGGGCTGTTGTACATCGGAGGCGCGTGCCTCCTGGCAGGCGCCTGCTTGATGCCCTACACAATTGCTCGGTCCCGGCGACTCAGGTTTACGGACCACGTCTTTATGCTTTCCGGCGAGGGCCGAACGGTTTTCCACACTGGATCGACGCCGTGGAAAGAACACGAGCTGTTTGATTGACGCGCTGGACCACTCACCGCAATTTGCCAAACTTGTCTTTTAGCTTCATGGTGGATTGTTGACGCGGGCTGCCGCCAAAACGCCTGCCTTTCCGTCGACCGTTCTTGGGGTGAAATGCGCATAGGAAGGCCGTGCTAGACGTGGTGTTTTGGCAACAAATCGAGCGCGCCCTCCAGGCCGACTCCGTCGAACCTGTGACCTATGCTTGAGCAACCGTTTTCGCGCTCGTCTGCAATATTTGGAGCACGCATTACTCATGAGCCGTTCCTTGCTGGCGGATTGGACAAGTCAACAGTATCGGGCTTTGGAGCAGGAGGTGCTGCTGGCGCCGCATCGGCTGCACGAGGCCGGCTTGTTCGATGACGAAGGGTTGATTCGCCTGCTGGACAGTCACCCGGCAGGCGATCTCAGCATCAACACGATGAGCGATGGTCCGGGCGAACCCGTGTTGGGAGAGCACGGGACGCGGCTGGAGTGGCGGGAGGGAGACCGCAACGGCGTGCCCTCCGATGTGCTGCTGTCGCTGGTTCGCCGCGGCCGGCTGTGGATCAATCTGCGGAACGTGATGCGCCATCATCCGCAGTGCCGCGACGTGATCGACGCCATGTTCGACGAATTGGAAACAAAGTCGCCCGGCTTCCGGGCCGAGCAGCGATCGGCCAATCTGCTGATCTCCTCGCCCGGGGCGCTGGTGCATTATCATCTGGATGTGCCGGTGAATATGCTGTGGCACATCCGCGGGGTGAAGCGCGTGTGGGTCTATCCGCTCGAAGAGCGGTTGGTCTCTCAAGAGCAACTCGAGGACATTTGCGCGGGCGTCACGGTCGAGGAGCTTCCCTATCAGGAATCGTTTGACCGGCAGGCCCAGGTGTTCGACGTGCAACCCGGCCAGATGCTCACGTGGCCGCAACACTACCCGCACCGGGTGACGAACGTGGAGGGGCTGAATGTGTCGCTCTCGACGGAACACAAGAACCGCCGCGCACTGCGGCGCGTGAATGTGCACCAGGCCAACCGCTTTTTGCGGCGCACCATGGGGCTGGGGCGCCGCGATACAAGCGTTGATGGTCCCGCGGCGCACCTCAAGGAGCTGCTGATTCGCGTGGTCCGGCGTGCTGCCCGGTTGCAAGGCGCCCCCGCGAGGATGGGCAATCGTTATCCCGTGACGTTCCGGGTTGACCCCGATGCCCCGCTGGGCTTTACGCTCTTGGAGGTGCCATCGGAGCCGGAGGCCGCGCCGGTCGAAGAACTGGTCGGCGTGTGATCGCTGATGCCCCGCTCGCCGGTAAAACGCCGCGCTCTTAGTACGGCGGGTCTTTGTGACGCGTGTAGTGATCTTCGCCCACCAGTTGGCGCACGTAATCGTGGTCTTCTTTAGACAAGTCGTGCATGGGCCAGACAATGGCAGCCACACCCTTGAAGCGGGCGTCTTGCAGCTTGATATCGCCTTTGAGCAACGAGATGAACCCGGCA
>JBGTDH010000312.1:0-1904 GCA_041748435.1 Pirellulales bacterium | reverse complement strand
CCGCTGGCTTACCCTGGGCTTTGGTATTTAACGCCGTTCGCGTAGGGATCTACGCCAGGATGGGGTTCAGGACTTTCCCGGCCACGTCGGTGAGGCGGAAGTCGCGGCCTTGGAAGCGGTAGGTCAGGCGGCGATGGTCGATGCCCAGAAGATGCAAGAGCGTGGCGTGCAGATCGTTCACATGCACGTGATCGGTGGCCACGTGGTAGCCCAACTCGTCGGTGCTGCCGTAAGTGATGCCCCCCTTGATGCCACCGCCGGCCAGCCACATGCTAAAGGCCCGCATGTGATGATCCCGCCCCAGGTCTTTGCCTTTGTTGCCCTGCGCCATGGGTGTGCGGCCGAACTCGCCGCCCCAAATGATGAGCGTGTCTTCCAGCATGCCGCGAGCTTCCAGATCCTTCACCAGCGCGGCCGTGGCCTTATCGACCAGTCCGCTGGAGATGTTCATGAAATGCACCAGGTCGTTGTGATGGTCCCAGCCGCGATGGTAGAGCTGAATGAACCGCACGCCACGCTCCGCCATGCGGCGGGCCAACAGGCAGTTCGCGGCGACCGAACCATCGGCGCCTTTGGTGCCATACGCCTGGAGCACGTGCTGCGGCTCGTCGGAGAAGTCGATCAACTGCGGCACGCTCATCTGCATGCGGAACGCCAACTCGTACTGGCTGATGCGGGTCTGCACCTCGGGATCGGCCAGCGTTTCGTTCCCCAGACGGTTGAGCCGGCCGATCGAATCGACCACGTCGGCCTGCTGCTCGTGCGTTACGCCCGCGGGATTAGAAAGATAATGCACGGGATCGCCGTGGGAGTGCATCCGCACGCCTTGCAGCCGGCTGGGCAGGAAGCCGCTGCCCCACATGCGATTATGAATCGGCTGCGGGCTTCGGCCGCCCTCGCTGGTGAGCACCACGAACCCCGGCAGATTGGCACTCTCGCTTCCCAGGCCGTACAAGACCCATGAGCCAAAGCTGGGCCGGCCGGAGATGCTGGTGCCCGTGTTCATTACCGTGTGGGCCGGATCGTGATTGATCTGGTCGGTGTGCATCGAGCGGAGGATGCAGATTTTATCGGCGATGCTGCCGATGTGCGGAAACAGCTCCGTGATCTCCTGCCCCGATTGTCCCCAGCGCTTGAATTTTCCGCGCGGGCCCATGCAGTACAGCTTCTGTCCCTGCAACTGCGCGATCGGTTGTCCCGACGTGACCGACTCCGGCATGGGCTGACCATCCAGTTTGGCCAGCTCCGGCTTGTTGTCGAACGATTCGAACTGCGATGGCCCGCCCGACATGTACAGAAAGATCACGCGGCGCACCTTCGGCGTCACGTGCAGCGGATCGACCAATCCGCGGGACTCTCCCAGCTTGCCCGTCGCCGCCTCGCCGCCACGGAGCAACTGCGGCTGCATCAGCGATGCCAAGGCCAGACTTCCCAACGACGCCGAGCGTCCTAAGAATGTTCGCCGGCTGGCCGAGAGCGTTTCGAGCATGTCGCGCATGGCAATCTCTCCCGCGGTCGGTCGAGTGTCGTGGTCAGGAGACCCCGTCACCGCGCGCGGCCTCCAATTCCAGATTCCAAACCCCAAATCATTCGTGCGTGGGATTTTGAATTTGTGTGATCTCAGTATCGCCCACCGCATCAGGTCGATTCAACCTCAACCCGGTTCCTGGCCCGCGTCGGCCGGAAGGAGCCCGAGGCTTGGCGGCAACTCATGCAGTTTCGCTCAAGGCCCACGTCTGGCGGGTTCTCATGTCGACCTGGAATGGCTTCACGGAAGGATCTCGCATTCTGGCAAGGCCTCTTTCAGTCGTTGGTAGCCCTCCTCGCTAATGCGCGTGGCTTGAAGCCGCAACAACGTGAGCGATGGTAGCTGGACCAGGTAGGCTACACCGACGTCGCTGATC
>JBGTDH010000311.1:0-5229 GCA_041748435.1 Pirellulales bacterium | reverse complement strand
GGCCACCTAACCAATCTGCCCATCCGTAGACACGGAAAGGCTCTTGTCCGATGGCGAGAGCCGGTCATCAGGCAGAAAGCACGCGCCATGAACCCAGATATCGCAATCGGCGTCTCCCCTCAAGAACTGGGAGAGCGTTTTGACTTGCTCGCAACGGATGCCAAGGAGTATGCCCTTTTCCTGCTGGGACTCGATGGCCATCTGCTCTGCTGGAACGCAGGGGCCGAGCGTCTCTTTGGCTACCGGTCGGACGAAGTGATCGGGCAGCATTTTTCCCGGTTCTTCTCGCCCGAAGACATCCGCAACGGCCAACCCGAGCATGAGCTCAAAGAGGCATTGGATGAGGGGCGGTCGGACAGCGTTCGCTGGCAGATGCGGAAAGACGGTTCACGATTTTGGTGCCAGTCGATCGTGACGCCACTGCTGGGCGAGAGCAAGCAGGCTCGATCCTACGCCAGGGTGATGCACGACCTTACCGACGCAGAGGCGGCGCAGGCCCAACATAAGCGAGCGGATGGCTTAGCCGAGGCCAATCGGAGCAGGGAGGAATTCATGGCCTTGCTGTCCCACGAATTACGCAGCCCCCTCTCCCCGATTCGCAACGCCCTGGACATCCTGCGGCAGTTGCACACGACCGACCCGATCATTCAGCAGGCGGGCAACATCATCGACCGGCAAGTGGGGGTGATGGTGCGATTGGTAGACGATCTTTTGGACATTGGCAGGATTACCAACGGGAAGTTGCAACTTATCAAAGAGCCGGTGGAACTGCGTGTCGTTGTCAACCGTGCCGCCGAGAGTGCCCGTCCCTTCATCGATGCACGCAAGCACGATTTTTCGGTGGCGCTTCCGACGATGCCAGTTTGGGTGAAGGCAGACTTGGCTCGCATGGAGCAGGTGTTGGTCAACCTCCTCAACAATGCAGCGAAGTACACCGAGAGCGGCGGGCTCATTCGGATGTCCGTCCATCGAGAAGGGGACGAGGCCGTGATACGGGTGCGGGATAATGGCGTGGGCATCTCCCCAGAAATGCTCCCGCACGTCTTCGAGTTATTCACCCAAGTAGACGGCTCCCTCGGTCGTTCTTACGGTGGATTAGGGATCGGTCTGGCTCTGGCTCGCAACTTGGTGGAGATGCACGAAGGAAGGGTCCAGGCGGCAAGTGCGGGGATAGGAAAAGGCTGCGAATTCACGATCAAGCTGCCGCTACTGTTGGACCAGCCCTTGCAGGAAGCGATTACCGTTCTGGAGCCGGGCAAAGCCTCGGGCCTCTACGTGCTGGTGGTAGAAGATAATGTCGATGCCGGCGACTGCTTGAGCATGTTGCTGCGGCTGCATGGCCATGAGGTCCAATTGGCTCGCACGGGTGAGGCAGCGTTGGAAGTGGCCTCGTCTGCTCGGCCCGACGTTGTGCTGCTGGACATCGGCTTGCCTGGGATGGATGGCTATCAGGTTGCCAAGAGTCTGCGGGGGAGGCCGGAATTCAAGGATGTGATCTTGTGTGCATTGACTGGCTACACGCCAAGCGAAGCCGACCGCAACCGCCAGCAAGAAACAGGGATCGACCATTACTACGTCAAGCCTGTGGACATAGCCATGCTCCTCGAACTTTTCCAAAAGGTCCGACAACCGGCATCGTGACTACCACGAGCTAATCGCCGGTATTCTCAACGTGGGAGTCCAATTTGGAGACGATCCCAAGCCGGTGCCATGCGGTTGGCGTGGCCCGTTTCACGTGGATCATCTTGGGCACTTACAGTGTAGGCCGGTCTCTCCGAGACCGGCAGCGGGTTTCGGAGAAACCCGCCTACCTTATGCTGGGCGAGTGGAGACGAAGGGGCTCGAACCCTCAACCCCCGCCTTGCAAAGGCGGTGCTCTCCCAATTGAGCTACGTCCCCGCATGTACCAGACACCTTAGCACTCCCAGCCGAACCTGTGCAAGGTGGCCGGCCGATTGCCGCGGAACCGGCGTAAGTTAGGCATTTCAGCGCCGCATAATCGTAACACTTAGACCAAGGCTCATGCTAAAGTTATCTCGTGCGAGTGCAACCAGAAGAGACGGCCGGGAGTTCGATTATGCGCGGTGCCGTGGCGGCGGGATTGATCTACGTGTCGCTAGCCGCGCCCGCGGCAGGGCGGGATATCTACGTCGATAACGTGGGAGGAGACGATCTGTTCTCCGGCCACGTGGCCAAACTGGAGTCGGTGGAAGGCCCGGTGCGCACCATCGGCCGCGCGTTGCGGTTGGCCGAGCCGTTCGATCGCATCGTGCTGGCCAACACGGGCACGCCTTATCGCGAAAGCGTGAGCCTGTCCGGACGGCATAGCGGCAGCCGGATCACGCCTTTCGTGCTGGACGGGAACGGGGCCGTGCTCGACGGCTCGGCGCCGATTGATCCTCGGCAATGGTCGCCGGTGCGTGGCGTTAAAGATGTCTTCCGGTTTCGTCCGCCGCGGATGGCCTATCAGCAACTGTTCCTGGACGGCAAGCCGTTGATGCGGGTATCCGTTGATGCGGCCTCGGGGCGCTTGCCGGTTCTGGAGCCGCTCCAGTGGTATCTCTGGCACGGATTCGTTCATCTGCGCATCGAGGAGGGGAAGTGGATTGACGACTACGCCCTGTATCACACGCTGCTGACGACCGGCATCACACTCTATCATGTCCAGCGAGCCGTGGTGGTCGATCTGGTCGTGCAGGGATTTCAGTTGGACGGCGTTCAAGCCCACGACGCGCTCGATTGCACGCTGCACGCCATCACGGCGCGGGGCAACGGCCGCAGCGGGATTGCCGTAACCTCCGCCAGCCGCGTGACCATTGAGGGCTGTCTCGTGGGCGACAACGGAATCGCGCAGTTGCTCACCGAAGGCCACTGCATTGTCGAAGTAAGCCAGACACAACTCCTGCCAAGCACGGCCCCCGAGCTATTGCGTCGAGGCGGCGATGTCCGCATTGCACCGGCTGAGGCACAACCGCCGGATGGCGCGGCAAGCCCGATGCAGTAACTACTGACGACGGACCACTGACTACGAACCTCGCTAATTTCGAACCCACCGCCACCTGGCAATCTTTGCAATTGCGGGCGGATCTGCTGCGCCGCATGCGAGAGTTCTTCCAAGCGCGCGCGTTTCTAGAAGTAGAGACACCGATTCTTTCGGCCGATGTCGTGATCGATCGCCATCTCGATCCGTTCTGCACCACGCTGTGCGATGATCTGCGGCGGCCGGACGTGGGGCGTCGGTTGTGGCTGCAAACGTCGCCCGAGTTTCACATGAAGCGGCTGCTGGCCGCCGGCGCGCCGGCCATCTACCAGGTGGCGCGCGTCTTCCGCAATGGAGAACGCGGCGCGTGGCACAACCCGGAATTCACGATGATCGAATGGTATCGCCCTGGCGACGACATGGCTGCCGGCATGCAGCTCCTGTCCGATTTGTGCGAGGCCTTGCTCAGGCGTGGGCCGGCCGAGCGACTGAGCTATGCCGAGGCGTTTCAGCGGCATGTGGGGATCGACCCTCACATGTTGACGGGTCCGCAGTTGGCGGCACACGCGCGTGGAATGAACATCGCCGTGCCGGAGAGTCTGACGCGGGAAGATCGCGATGCCTGGCTGGATCTCCTGCTCGTGGACCGCGTGCAGCCACACTTAGGTGCAACTGCTCCGACGATCCTGTTCGATTATCCTGCCACGCAGGCGGCGCTCGCCCGCGTGAGAGTTGGCACGCCCCCCGTGGCCGAGCGATTCGAGTTGTACGTCAACGGCGTGGAATTGGCCAACGGGTATCACGAGTTGCTGGATGCCGAGGTTCTACGCGCGCGCAATCACGAGAACAATGCGTTACGCCAAACCGATGGCAAACCGCGCCTCCCGGAAGAAAGCCGCCTGCTGGCCGCCATGGAACACGGCCTGCCCGCCTGCACGGGCGTGGCGTTGGGCTTCGATCGCCTCGTGATGCTAGCCGCCGGCGTCAACTCGATCGATCAGGTCCTGGCCTTCCCGATCGAACGAACGTAGCCGGCGATAGCGGCGGGTCACGTCCCAGGAATGTGCATTACTCCAGAGGCGGCGGAGGCAGGCTCGGCAGCCCATTGGAGACGGGCGCGAGGCTCTGTTGATAACGCTTGAGCAGATCGTGCGTGGTGCGAAATTCTGGTCGCTCCGCCAATGCCTTGTAACGCGGATCTTGCGGGATGCGATCGTAGCGCTGCAACACAGTATTCAGAGCCTCCTGGCTGGGTTGTGCCATGGGAGAATAGATCTCTGCGGGAAGCGCCAAATAACGTCGCCACGTGTCATCGACGAGTTGCGAGAGTTGCCGCGAAGCATCGGCCAAGGGGGTCTTGAGGCTCTCGGCATTGGGCAGCGCCGGCGTCGGTTGCCCAACCACGGTCGTCACGCCCACGGCGGGAGTCGCGCGTGAATCGGCCGTGTACTGCGCGAGCAGATTCATCAACTTGATCGCCGAGGCGGGAATCTGCGGCGTCGCGCTCGTGATGCCGGGAACTGCCCGGTAATACGCCTGATTGGCCTCGGTATCCATTTGCAACGCCGATCCATCCAGCGACACGCCGGCGAACAGTCCGCGGCTGCGTGAGTAAGAGTAGATCTCCGCTTTCAGCGTGGCATCCGTCGCGGCGGCGGCTTCGCGTCCCACGGGTCCCGCGGCGGCCGCGGCATCGACCCCCAGCGTGAACTTGCCGCGCATCAGATTTTGTACGCTCTGCTCGGTCTTGAAGACCAGCACCACATCGGTGGCTTGCACGCCCGCCTGCCAACCCAGGCTGCCGCCCGTGAGCGAGACAAATTGCGGCGGCTGCCAGCCACCTTCCTGGTCCCGCACCAGCACCACGCCCCGGCCATGCCGCACGCCGACGACGAATCCGCCTTTGAGGACGTTGGGCACTATGGCCACGCCCCGGGCATCTGCCAGCATCCACTGCGGAATCCGGGTCACCGGGATCGTCATGATCTCGTTCAGCACGCCCGCCGCCGCCTGCATGGTTTGATCTTCGCGGGACGGGGCCAATTGAGCGGATGCCGTGCCAGGCATCGCCAAGGTGGCAGCCAGCGTTGCCAGTGCGATCAGGCGGTTCATAAGCGGGTTCTCCGAAGGAGGACGTATCACAGCCGCGGGATTGTATCGCGGACGGTCAATCCTCTCCACACCGGTTAACCGCGATGCGCCACACCCTCGGCAAGCATCACGCCGAAATCGCCGGCCAGCAGTGCAGC